>NZ_JACGWC010000004.1:0-254189 GCF_014077545.1 Colwellia sp. BRX10-1 | reverse complement strand
TTCGAACGGTTTGACTGCAAATATGATAATACGGCGTATCAGATAAACTAATTTGTTGTGAACGAGGCTTGGGCATAACAATCACCACACTTATAAGAGGGTAAATTAAGTGTAGTTTATTGTTGGAAAATTGAACGGTTTATTATGGGTGGCTTAATTAGTGATCCTATTGCAGCTATAGTCTATTGTCATGTTTTTTAGCCTCAAAATATTTAAGTGATATCAATAGTGAACTGACTGCAATATCACCTAAATTGAATAAGGCTTTCCAAAAGTAGGAATAATTACTTTAAGAGGATCCATGTTTAATTTCTTAATTTCTTCATTAAGAGTTTCAATTGGATCATTATATCCCTCATCAGTTAACTTAAAAGTTCCAAAGTGAATACCGATCATCTTCTTACTCTCTAGGTCTCTAAATGCTTGTAAAGAATCCTTTGGGTTAAGGTGGGCATCTTTCATGAACCATCTAGGTTCATATGCTCCAATTGGAATCAAAGAAAGATCCGGTGCACCAAGTTTCTCTTTAATTTTTTTAAAAAACTTTCCATATCCGGTGTCTCCTGCAAAGTAGATCTTATAATTATTTTCAATATAGAATCCACCCCAAAGCATTTTCCTTTTATCGAATAGACCTCTGGCTGACCAATGCTGGGAAGGAACAAAAGTAATCTTAGTATTATTAGCTGTTATATTTTGCCACCAATCCAGATCGACAGCGGCTTCAATTCCATTATCTTCTAGAAATGACTTTGTTTTCAATCCTGCAACGAATTTGGGGGCATCTCTATCGTTTAATCGCTTAAGCGTATCAAGATCTAGATGGTCATAATGATTATGAGATATAAGAACGATATCTATTGATGGCAGATCATCAAAGGCAATACCAGGTTTAACGACTCTTTTGGGTCCAGCAAATTGAACAGGTGAAGCTCTGAGTGAATAATGAGGATCTGTTAATATGTTTAAATTATCAATCTGAATAAGAACTGATGCATGGCTGATCACAGTAATTATTGGCTTTACCGATCTTTGGCTAGAGGGTTTAAACTGCTTGGAGTCAATTTTATCTGGCCAAGGAGTAGACTCACTTATAGCCTTAATTCTCCAACTGAGTAGGTCAAATATACTTTTATCGCTAAAAGGCTCAATGTTATCAAATTTCACACCGTCAAAAGGAGCATTAGTCTTTTCATAAGGTTGAGATACACAAGAGGATAGTAAAAGGGTAAATATTAACGCTGATAGTTTTTTCATTTAGCTTGCTCATTTTTTCTTAGTCTTTATTTAAAACCAAAAACATATTAATTAACGTATAGGCTTAGCTATTAAATTAAAGGTTAATGAATATACTTTTAATATGTAAGGAAGCTCCAATTAAAAACTAGACAAACTTTATGAAAGTAAGCTTGAAGAAGCTATGCATGGCTAGCGTAAAGGGGATATAAAATCATACGCAATGATCACGCTTAAACTGAAAAATTTAAAATACAAATTTTAGAACGACAAGTATCTTCAAAAAAATAACAGTTTATTATGGATACTTCTCAGTAATATGGTTCGAATAATTTATTAGAAAATATATCGACAAAAAGTAATGAGAAATTCCGAAAAGTGCACAGTTGCAGTTCAACAGTGAACGAGCTCTGCTGGTTCAGTTGACCTAGACAAATATTAAAAATATTTATCCCTTTTTAGCATTAGAATTCATACGATCCACGAACTAAAAAAGTTCACACTCTTAACTATAAAATAACATTTTACCGTGTTTAAATTCGCTAGTTATTGATGTTAATGCCTGCTCTTGTATCAAAGCAGTCAGTGGTAAGTCATATTGAAACGCTAACGTTTACCACTTAGTTATAAGCTTTTGTGAACCAAAACCATCCCTCTTGATGGACAGTTTAGATACGAAAAAAGACATTATATCTGATACTTATAAAAAATGAGACCCAGTCGACTCTAAATAGCAATTAAAGGCTTTGGATAGTTTTTTTGGATACATTTCAGATTGAGAATCAAAAAGCAGTACGATATGATTCTGGTATACAACTATAATAGTGAATCATAATGGCCTTAACTTATAACAAAACTATACTTTGGTTTTCCTTGGCTTTGGGACTGTTAATAAGCACCTATGGCTTTGTAGCTGGCCCTATAAGTCTGTTGTCTCTAATAGATGTTGTAAAAGGAAACAAACCCTTTAGTGAACTTCATAAACCTAGACCTTTCAGCGCTGTTATCAAAAGAGGGCCTGATGTCGCCCTCGATGATGATAATGTATATATGTCCTCCACTAATTTTAAATACGATATCTACAATATTTTATCTATATTTCTTGCAAATAAGACACAAATAGAAATAGATTCAATTAAGCGCAACCTTGAACCCCTCAGTAAATTACGTCAAGTATATTGGGAATCTAACCGTTACGTAAAAATAACAGAAGAGCAAAGTAATTTAAAAAAAGAATATGATGGAAGGATTACAGGCGGGTATGAATGGGAAATCGACACTAGAACACTCAAGTATTTATTACAAAACATCCCAAAGAAAGAAATTTTATTGTCACTTAAATCTAACAATATCTTAACTAAATCATCGGATATTAGAATTCAGAGTAAAAGTGTTATGTTTGAATTTTCACCTACTGGTCGGTTATTACGAATATATTCTAGGTAGTAATAAAAGAGTCGACATAAAAAGTTGCTATGGTGTCAAAGAGCAACCAAACCTAACTTTCTAGGAAATAAATACGTTAAGTTTACCGCTCACCAAAGACGATTCGCTAATATCTCATGTCCGCTTGAAGTTATGTCCTGAATTTAGAAAGTGAGCCTACTACCTTCAACTAAGCGCACAAAGAACTAAGCCGCTGAACATGAACTAACGTTGTGGTGGTTTTTGTCTATCAAAATTATGGTAGTTTGATGCCTTCTGAATACTAAAACAGTTCAAAAAAACATTGATACTAATGACCGTTTGTCTGATCACTTGTCGCTAGATAAGCCGAGACTAATGTCCGATATCGTATCTAAAACGTCTTTAAAGTTAATCTGTGCTGACGAACGTTTGCTGAAATACTGAGGGTTAAAGCTATTTATCCAAAAGACGTAATGGTGGAGCACTTGTCATTATAAAAATAACTAGTAACATCTGTTTTTAACAATACGCGACTAATGACTGATTAATAGCTAAAAGTTATTGATGGGGCAATGTCGATGTTATTTAGTAGCTGCATTCAATATTATTGACTTACGGTTTTAATGCAACTCGGGGCAAAGCTATTGTCATAACTCAAGGTGTTAATGGGTAAATAAGATTTATGAATATAGTGATAGTTTCAGATGTTTTTGGTATGACCCCCGCTTTAATAAAACTAAAAGATAAACTCGGGGTAACGACTATTGTTGATCCATATAATGGAAAAAGTATGGATTTTAAAAATGAAGCTGAGGCATATTCATACTTTATGGCTGAGGTTGGACTTGATCGCTATATTTCAATAGTCTTAGAGGCCTTGGTGTCGCTTGATGGAAAAACAACACTCATTGGGTTTAGTATTGGGGCCTCGGCTATTTGGAGAATTTCTCAAACAAATGAAAATAATTTTATCAAACAAGCTTTTTGTTTTTATAGCTCACAAATAAGAAATTTCACCCAAATAGACCCGTATTTTAAAATAAATTTAATCTTTCCTAAAAATGAAGCTCATTTTGATGTTATTGAGCTTATAAAAAAGCTTGAAGCTAAAGCTAATGTTAAAATAACACAAGTAGAGTACCTACATGGTTTTATGAATTATCATTCGAATAACTTCAATAATACCGGTTATCAAAAATATGTTACTTTGTTGCGAACCATTACCTGTTAGTCTATTACCCCGAGCAGACGCTAAATACTTTGTTTAACTACTTTGTTTAACTACTTTGTTTAACCTTGTCATCTTCACTTTCTTTTTTGCTAGTATCATTCGCGAGTCCTTTTAAAGATTGGTATAGCGCTTCTTCTGCTGCGGATAAGCTTTTTGGAAAAACAATTTTAAGTTTTACAAAAAAGTCTCCAGCAATTTTACCTGGTAAGCCCCGACCTTTTAGACGCATTTTAGCACCACTACTTACTAATTTAGGCAGGCTTAAATCAATTGTTCCTGTTGGTGTTGGCACTTTTACTTTTTCACCTAGTGCTGCTTGCCATGGACTAATAGTAAGCTCGGTGGTGATGTCTTGCCCTTCAATGGTATATAAGGGATGAGGGTTAAAGCCCACTTCAATATATAAGTCACCATTGTTAGCGCCGCCAAAACCTGTTTCACCTTGCTTTTGTAAACGAATTTTCTGTCCAGGTTTAATACCTTTTGGAATACTTACTTTCAAGGTTCGCGCTTTTGATTGTGCTTGTCCATGTTCATCAACCACTTGATCTTGCAAGGTAAAGCTTCGAGTTGCCCCGGTATATGCATCAGGTAAGTCAATTAATACTTTTGCATGACTGTCTCGCCCTTGCCTAGACTGAGGACCACGCGATGAATGCTGGTTTGCGTTGAAGCCGCCACCAAATAATGATTCAAAAAAATCACTAAAGTCGCCTTGACCACCGGCATTAAAATTCCCATTACCTTGCTGATATTGCTCTTGCCATTTAGGTGGCGGGGTAAAGCCTGCTTGGCCCGCCTTCCAATTACTACCCAGTTGGTCATAAGCTGCGCGCTTTTCTTTATCGCGTAACACGTCATAGGCTTCATTAATGTCTTTAAAGCGAGCTTCTGCATCTTTTTCTTTACTGACATCGGGATGAAACTTTCGTGCTAATTTCCGATATGATGTTTTAATTTCATCCTGAGACGACGTTTTATCAACGCCCATAATTTTGTAATAATCTTTATAATTCACAGTGAACTCCTGCTTAGTAAACCGGCAGATAAATATTGTCCTAATGTTAACTAGTCCAATTTGATGGTGTTATTATAAGAATAAATAAATATGATGAATGTCAGTAATGTGACACTTTCAGTAAAATATGGCAGGTAGACTTAGATCTTTCATGCTATTTTTGAAAGAAGTCGTTTTAATCTCTTTTAAGGAAAAAATAATGTCTTACACGCTCATACATAACGCAAACGAATGTAAATACGAATACCATATCGATGGCGCGGTTGCTTATATCACTTACGATGATCAAAACGGTAATATGCACTTAACCCATACTATTGTTCCTGATGAGCTAGCGGGGAAAGGCCTAGCAAAAACACTGTTAGAAGATGTTCTTCAGCAGATAAAAATTGATAATAAAAAAGCGGTTGCGCAGTGTTCATACATTATCAAATATTTAGAAAAACACCCTGAAGCAAGTCACTTATTTGTATAATTATTGACAATAAAAAGCGTCATTAGCGATGAGTTTTAAAATGAATAAAGTCACTTTTATCTATAGGCGCTTATAACCAATCTGTTATTTCCATAATGTTGACCGTCATCTTAATAGTATATTAATCAGTACTTATTAAGATCAACCCTATAAAAATAGTTTAGTTCACGCTTAAAACGGGTATTTTTAACACTTCTCTTTTTAATAGGCTTCTTGCTATTTCAGGCGATACTTCATAAAACTCGTTAACGTATTTTTTCGCATCAAAATACTGTCTTATCTGCTTTTTAACTTTACACGGATTTTCGCATGCCAAAGAAAAAAAGAGTTGATAATGGCCTGGGCTCTTCTTTGACAGCGACTTTGCATATTCTTCAGTATTGCTTGAAGTACACCCTATTCTAATTACATTTGAAAAAATAGAATGTGTCATTATGTAGACATTGCCAAACGAAACATTATCAAGTGGGTTAACCAAGCGGGAATTTTTTAAGCTCATAAGTTTGTTCTCATTGAGTAATAAAATGTAGTGACTTATTGTCTTTATCTTTATCTATGACGTTATTTTATCGAGTTCTTTGTCTCGAATATTGATCTCGAACTGTTATTTATGTCGTTGCGTTATTATTTGAACGCAGACTTGATGCGGGTCAATGTTTTAGTTATTGATAAGTAGGTTAGAGAAAGGTCAGTTAATTTAGTGATACAAAAGGGTCGAGATTAAGATAGTTTGCGTTGCTAAATGCGTATTGGTGTTAATTAATATAAAAATTTACCGGCTAGACTTCTTATATTTGCCGCTTGTTATTTGGTCGAAGCGCTTGTTTTTTAAACGTGATTTATTAATCTATTCTATCTTTAATAATTGTTACACAAATTAAGGCGATAATTGTCGTAAAAAGTAGCATTCTGCCTCACTTTATATTAAATTTGCCGCCCTTAATTAGTACAGTTAACCAGAGCGCCTTATGAACGAAAATACTCTCCCACAACTCGAACAACTGATCGAAAAAATCATTGATAAAAATAACCAATTAAAAAGCCAAATAGCAGAATTAGCAGAGCAAAAAGCAGGCTTAGCTCAGCAAGTGGCAGAATTAGCAGAGCAAAAAGCTTTGCTTGTCGATGAAAATGAAACCTTTCAGCTTGAAGTCTTAGAAGGTGAAGAAAAACAGAAACAAACAAATAATGTATTAACTGCTTTATTAGCTAAATTGCAAAGTGCAGAAGAGCTTAGTTAATGTCTATTAAAGACTCTAATGGCATCAGCATTGAAATTATGGGTAAGCTACATCAGTTTTCTTGCCCAGCTGAACAGGCAGAGGATTTAAAGGAAGCGGCTAGTAAACTTGCTGTTATGTGCGATGACATTAAACAGCAAAGAGGAAATGCTAGCAGCGAGCGTGCTTTATTAGTTGCGTCAATTAATTTAAGCTATTCATTATTAATAGCAAATAATAAAATTGAGCAAAATCAACACAGACAAGAAGTGTTGATTTCGACACTTAAAAACGCTTTATAAACACTTTCACCTTTTCTAGTATTGCCACTATCGCTGAGTAAGTTAAGATAGTGGTAATCATCGTTACTTTATACTTAGGAAAAATTTAGCTATGGCTGATGCTAGCATTGAATTTAAAGGTTCAAGCTTTACCCTGTCTGTTTTACATTTAAAAACATCAAAATTAGCAGATATTCGGTCTGATTTAGCAAAAAAAGTCGCGCAAGCGCCAGATTTTTTTTATCTTGTTCCTATTGTGGTTAGTATTGAAAAATTAGAGGGTTCGGTTGACTATCAAGCAATCAAATCATTAATTGAAGAATTCAATTTTACCTTTGTTGGCTTTACGGGGTTGATAGCTAACGAACAACGAACGTTGATCCGCGAACTTGGCTTTTCATTCGTTAATACGGCAAAAAACCAGTCTTTAGATAAAGCGCCTCGTGCAGAAAAACCAGAAATTACAAAAACTGAAACGATAGCAGATATACCAGATCGTGGACTTTTCAGCGATAAAATACATCGTGGTCAAATTCGTTCTGGTCAGCAAGTTTATGCTAAAGACCAAAATTTAGTGGTTATTGGCTCAGTATCTGCTGGAGCTGAAGTGATTGCTGATGGTAATATTCATGTTTATGGTTCGTTACGTGGTCGAGCCATTGCCGGCGCAACAGGTCACCATCATGCGCAAATATATTGCCAAAATCTTGAAGCAGAATTAGTTTCGATTAATGGTAACTATTGGCTAAGCGAGTCAATGGAGCAACATTGGGGCTCACCCGTATATATACATTTGACTGACAGTGAATTAACGTCATCAAAACTTATTTAACTTTTAACTTATAAAGGATATTCGGTCTATGGCACGAATAATAGTAGTTACATCAGGAAAGGGCGGGGTTGGCAAAACGACATCAAGTGCGGCAATAGGTCTTGGTTTGGCGTTAAAAGGTCAAAAGGTTGTGTTAATTGATTTTGATATAGGCTTACGAAATCTTGATTTGATTATGGGCTGTGAACGCCGAGTTGTTTATGACTTTGTTAATGTGATTAATGGTGAGGCCACCCTGAATCAGGCATTAATTAAAGATAAGCGTGTCAGTAGTTTATCTATATTACCTGCTTCACAAACCCGTGACAAAGATGCGTTAAATAAAGAAAACGTTGGTAAGGTTCTTGAAGAGCTTGGAAAAACCTATGACTATATAGTTTGTGATTCTCCCGCGGGTATTGAAGCAGGCGCTATGATGGCGCTTTATTATGCTGATGAAGCTATAGTCACTACTAACCCTGAAGTTTCATCGGTTCGTGACTCTGATCGAATTTTAGGTATGTTAGCTAGCCGTTCTCGCAGAGCTGAGCTTGGCTTAGAACCTATTAAAGAACATTTATTATTAACGCGTTATTCACCTAAGCGTGTTGATGATGGTGAAATGCTAAGTGTTGAAGATGTGGTAGATATTCTATCAATACCTTTATTAGGTGTTATTCCGGAATCACAAGCGGTACTTAAGGCATCTAATGCCGGTGAGCCAGTGATCTTAGATACTGAAAGTGATGCAGGAAAAGCGTATCAGGATGTGGTTGATCGCCTTTTAGGTGAAACCGTTGATTTTAGATTTTTACATGCTAAGAAAAAAGGCATTCTTAGTCGTATGTTTGGAGGATAACATGGCATTACTTGATTATTTTTTACGTAAAAAAGAAAAACAGGTAACAACCGCTTCTAAGGCGAAAGAACGTTTACAAATTATTGTTGCCCATGAGCGCAATAGTCGAAATAAACAACCTGATTACTTGCCGCAACTCACTGCGGATATCCTTGAGGTATTGCGTAAGTACATTAAAGTCACCGATGAAAGTTTTTCGATAAACCTTGATAATAAAGGTGGCGATTTAAATGTCTTAGAACTTAATATTGAATTAAGTGATGAGAACAGTATTAACTAAGTCGATTTGATATTGTTTATCAGACCTTATTGGTAAACATAAAAAAGGCGCGTATTCTTTGAGAGAATACGCGCCTTTTTCATTTTATTTACGATAAAATGATTAAACATTTTACCGTCATCTTGTTTTTAACACTTAGTAGGCTTCTGCGATGGCTTCTTCAACTAACTGAGTTAACTGTTCGTAGCCAAAATTAACCAGAGGTTTTCCATTAACAAAAAACTGCGGCGTTGCTCGAACTTCGAGGGTTTTACCGTCTGCGATATCTTGCATTATAACCTTGCTAACGTTTTCGCTACTGACATCACGCATAAACTGTGCACTATCTAAAGGTAAGTCCTTTAATAACGCACGAGCACTTTGTGGTTGAGCAACATGATGGCGAGTCCAGGCTTGCTGTTTGGCAAATAAAATTTCTACTGCCGGCCAAAACTGTTCTTGTAAGTGTGCGGCTTCAAGTAGTTTAACCACTTGATCTGAACCCTTATGGAAAGGGGTGTAGCGCATCATAACCTTAACTTTACCAGGGTAGCGTTTAATTAAATTATTTACCAGTGGGTAAAAAGCTGAACATGTTTCGCAAGCAGGATCGAAAAATTCGACAATGGTCACTTTTGCCTCTAACGGTCCTTTTATTGGCGCGCCAACACGTTCAATGATGTCGAGGTTTTCAACCTTAGCGCTCTGGTGGCTATTGTTTGCTTTAAATATTGTTGCTGCGCCAATAAAAGCCAAAAGGATAATAAGGCTGGCGCTAATGAAAAGTGTTTTTTTATTCATGATGATTCCGATTTAGTCATAAAAAATAATAATAAAGCCATGAGACTAAAGGTTAGTAAAGACATCATTGGCATATTTAAGAACCCAAAAACATTGAGATGCGTTTCTGAACAAGGAATATCTTGTACGCAGGGCTGTGCGCTTTTAGGAATATAACCGGCCACTAATAACACATGAAATAATGCGGTTAGCCAACCAAATAAAACCAATACACTCGCATAGCGGGTCACTTTAGCGTCGAATGGAAATAAGGCCATTGGTAAAATAACGACCAAAGGGTACATAGCAATTCGCTGATACCAGCACAAAGAGCAAACGGGGAGTTTAACAACCTCACTAAAAAATAAACTAGCAAGCGTGCTTATGGTGGCGAGTACCCAAACTGAAAAGAGTAACAGCCAACCTTTGGATAACGTATTGTTAGCAGGTATATCGTTCATATAATCTCGTTTAGTTAACGTTAAAAATCCAGCCTAAGCCGGATTTTTAAGGGAAATAAAATTAAGTTAATTATTCAACTATATCCATTTCTTCAATAAGATTGGTCGCGCCGTCAACATGTTCCATCACCCATAACATGTATTTAATATCAACGTGAATCGATCTGTTTAATTTAGTGTCGTAATCCCAATCACCAATAATACTTTCATAAACACCGTCAAAGACTAAACCAACAAATTCTGCCTTATCGTTGAGAGTAGGTGAGCCAGAGTTACCACCGGTAATATCTAATGTGCCTAGGTAGTTTACTGGCACTGAGCCGAGTTCTTTCTTAGCGTATTCGCCATAATTTTTACTCTTAATTAACTCGAGTTGTTTTTTAGACGCATTAAAAGGTTTTATACCTGTGTCTTTTTCTACTATACCTTCAAGTGTGGTAAAAGGTGTTGCAGTGAGTCCGTCTACTGGCGAATAACCTTTTACGTTACCGTAAGTAATACGTAATGTACTGTTAGCATCTGCGTATACAGGGAGTTTTTTATCGTTAAAATAGGCGATTAACGCTTCCATATACTTAGGACGATAAGCTTGAATATTACCAGACAATTCTTCGTCTTTTTCTTCAAGTGCTTTTCTTACAGAAAAAGTCTTTACGGCAAGTTGAATAAAGGGATCTGAGCTTTTTTCAAAGTCGGCTACCGATTTATTCATCCAAGTAAGGCGAGTTTCTTGGTCAGCAATTGTTGATGTTTGATACATTTTTTCAAGCTTAGTGCTTAAGGCTTTTTTATTTAGCCCTTGTTCAAGTTCAAAAAATTCATCGATGGCGAGAATACGTTCTGATTTAGGCAATTCAACATAATGTGTCAACATAGCGAATAAGATCTTTTGATCGATATTCGCGTCGAATCGACGATTAAAGGTTTTCATGCTTTGTTCAAAACGTGCAAGATCACGTTCTTGGTAACCCCTTTCTCTTGCTACGTTTGGTTTGTTTTTTTCTACGGCTAAACGATGTAAACGATAAGCGGTGCTTAACATTTTGTTGTAAGCCATATAACCTAGAATAAGATCGCGTGCTTGAGTTTTTTGGTTTTGTTTTAGTAGCTTATTTAGGCCGGTAAGTGCGTTGCCATATTTAGCCTTTCGCATTTTATCAGCATTGATCCAAGCGCTTAAGTCTTGTTCTAGTTGCTGTTTACGGGCTAACGTTGTGCCTTTATTGTAGCTTTTTATCATGCTACCGTAATTTTTTGCGTAGTTAGCTAAGCCGGCTAAGGTGCTTTCGTACTTTATTCTCGCTTCACTTTCTGGTGCAGACTCGTTATGAATTAAGTCGATAAGCTCTTCACGATAATTTTTAGCATTAGGGTAAGTCCAAGTAAATTGGTTTTCAACCTCTAGTGCAGTGCGGTAACGGTTGGTGCGTCCTGGGTAACCTAGCACCATAATGTAATCGCCTTCATCAACACTACTTTTATTCACTTTTAGGTGATGCTTTGGCTCATAAGGTACGTTGTCTTTACTAAAATCGGCGGGTTGGCCATCTTTACCGACATATGCACGATAAAAACCATAGTCTCCGGTGTGGCGTGGCCACATCCAGTTATCAACATCGCCACCATACTTACCAACACTACTTGCTGGAGCATGGACTAAACGAACATCGCGAATAGTTAATTGTTTAAATAAATAATATTCTAAACCGCCATGAAAATTGACAACACTACAACGATATTTGTCATCACTTTCACATTCAGCTACTAATGTTTTAGAGTTTTTATCTATGGCTTTATAGCGCTCAGAGCCCGACATGTTCTCGGTAATACTGCCCTTAATTAACGTGGTAACATCATTGATTTCTTCGGTTACATAGATACGACTGCCGGGTGTAGCGGGTAGCTCTTCATCAAAGGTTTTTGCTAGAAAACCATTGGCGAGTAGGTTGTTTTCTGCTGTTGAGTTGTATTGAACAGAGCCATAAACACAATGGTGATTAGAGGCAACTAGGCCTTTATCAGAAACAAAAGAAGCCGTGCAGCCACCAAGGCTGACAATAGCACCCATAGGAAAACCAGTAAGATCGGTTAAATCGTTAGGATTTAATTTTAAACCTGCTTGGGTAAGTTCTGATGCAATGCTTGGCAATTGGTGAGGTTGCCACATACCTTCATCAGCTGTGGCAAATGTTGAAGCCATCGCTAATAATAAAATCGTTGTTTTTTTCATTAGAATTCTCTGGATTGTATTAATTTATAGTTTTAATTTTATAGTTATAAGCTGCGCGTAAATATTATAAAATACTTAGTTGTCATGTTTTTACTTAATATTGCTAATCGACATTATGCCAAAGATAACTTTAAGGATAAAGAGGGCGTTTTAAGCAAAATAAACAAGGCGTATGATTATTGTGATCACACGCCTTGGTTTCTGATAACGTTTACGTTATTTTAAGAGGTTTTGACTTTAGTTTAAAACGGGCAATAAACCATAATCTTTACCATATTCCAACATCTGCTCTTGGAAGTTATCAGGGTAAGTGATTTTAACATTAGTCATTTTATCACCTAGATAAACGGCCTCTAATTTAGGGTTAACAAAACCAGAATATGGTGCTAATTTAAGTTTCTCATAACGGCTCAACACTTCTAAGTGCAATTTTTTGTCAACCTTAACCGCATAGCCTTCAATTAAAGCTTGGCCTGCAGCAAAGTCACCTTCAGACTTTATTCGTTGTAATTCACGTAATAATTGGCCAAATAATGTCCGTAGCTTTTGATAGTCGTTGACAACAAAAAAAGTTTTTCCATCACGAACTCGCTTTTCAATAACATTGTCAGTGGCACCTTTTTCAAATGCCCAACTTGCAATTAACTGGCGGTTACGCATGTGTGCTTCTTCAATATGCTCACCCTCTTTTAGACGCCTTAATTGCAACATCATGCCGTTACGAATATAACTGTCGTAGCTTGCTTTACCCACTTCTAAGCTTGGCATTGCACCCATATCAATTAATTTTTGATCCATAAGATAGTACAAGGCAATTAAGTCGGCGCGACCTTCTTCAAGGGCTGACGAATATTGCTTTAACGTTTCTTTAGGTGTGCCAACGCCTTCGTTAATTTGCCCCGAAGCATGACCAACAACTTCATGTAAATCGGTATGTAAGTGAGACGCTAACGGACCAAATTCTTTGCTGCGGGCAAGTTCAGCATCGTCCCAAACAAACTCGGCTAACGAACCACCTTTTACGTTGTCATAAGCACTAACAATATTAGTTAAGCTTACCGACTTTGAACCATGCTCAGCGCGTATCCAGTTAGCGTTGGGTAAGTTAATGCCAATAGGCGTAGAAGGAGAAGCATCGCCAGATTCAATAACAACTGTAATGGCTTTACCGGTAATACCTTTGACTTCTTTTTTCTTATGGCTTTCAATGAGTGGTGAATTATCTTCAAACCACTGAGCTTCTGCGGCAATCTTAGCAATCACCTTGGTGGCTTCGTGATCTTTTACCGAAACAACGGATTCAAATGAACCTCTGTAAGCTAGAGGATCGTCGTAAACTTCGATGAAACCATTTACTACGTCAACATCTGAATTAACGTCTTTAACCCAAGCAATAGAGTAGTCGTCAAAGTCTTTTAAATCACCGCTTCTATAGTATTTAGATAACAAGGTTAGGGCTTTACGTTGTTGCTCGTTTTCAGCAACGGTTGCTGCTTTATCTAGCCAAAAGACAATTTCACTGATGGCTTTATCGTACATACCACCAACTTTCCACACTTGTTCAACTATCTTGCCGTCAATTTTTACTAATTTAGAATTCAAGCCCCAAGATACTGGACGCTTAGGGTCTACATCGACCTTATTTTTATAAAAGTTTTCAACTTCTTGTTCGGTAACGCCTTCATAATAGTTAACGGAAGAGGCAACAACATTATCAATGTTAGCAGACTGATTAACCATTTTAGGTGCGACCGTTGGGTCGAATAAAATAGGCGTTAGTAAGGCCACTAACTGCTCAGCACTTTGGTCTTTATTTAAGGGTAATTTACCTTTTTCGGCAACTGACATGACATAGCGTTCAAAAGTTTCAGGGCTAAATTCAGGGCTGAATTTACCTGACATATAATGGTGATGAATGCCGTTAGAAAACCAAACACGTTTGGTGTATTCATTGAACTTTTTGAATTCTTCGCTGCTTTTGTCTCCGGCATAATCAGCAATAACCGCTTCTAGTGTATGACGAATGGTGAGGTTGTATTTGTAGTTATGATCCCAAGTAATATCACGACCAGAAAGCGCTGCTTTATAAAGATAAAATAACAACTCTTTAGTTTCTAGAGGCAACTCTTCAAAACCAGGTACTTGATAACGTATAACACGGATATCAGCAAAACGGTCTACCTGCCATTTAAATTCATTGTTGCTAGTTGCTGTCGCTTGATGAGTTTGCTTTGGCTCTGCTTTATTGCTGCTTGTTTCTTGTTCAGAGCAGCCAGAAAAAGCGAGCACAGCTGCTAACGCTGCAGATATTTTTGATAATTTCATGTGGTTTTAATTCCAAGTATTGCCCTGCGATCGAGCCTTTTATTATAAGTATTACTTAACGCTAAAATAATACTCACAATGTCGCAATATGTATACCTGTTAACTTTATTGGCAACAATCAGTATTTAGCTTAAAAGGTTTCTTAAAGAACGGAAAAATTAATATTTAGCGTTTTTAATGATGAAATATAGCGGCAATAGCTTGATATTTAATCATAGCGGACCTACATCATAGTAAATCCTAACCAGTAAAGTTCATTATGTTGTCTTATCTTCTTCCCATATTTATTGGCGTTTTACTTATTGGCTATTCTGTCGGTAAGCCTTACTGGCGAGAATATCAGCGAGATAAAATAAGGCGTCAGCCATTTAAAAAAACATGGCGAAAAATCATTCAACAAAGAATGCCTTATTTTGGACAAATGCCAACAGATTTACAGTTGCAGTTAAAGCAACATATTCAGGTATTCTTGGCGGAGAAAACCTTCGTTGGTTGTAACGGTGTTAAAATAACCGATGAAATACGTATAACGATTTCTGCCCAAGCATGTCTATTGTTGCTTAATCGCAAGACTAATTTTTACCCTAAATTACAAACTATCCTGGTTTACCCCCGTGCTTTTATTAAGCAACAGCAAAATATGGGGACTGATGGCTTAAGATACCAACAAAAAGTAGCATTGGCGGGTGAATCATGGGATTTTGGTAAAGTTGTATTATCTTGGCAAGATACTTTAGACGGTGCAAAAATACCTGATGATGGTCGTAATGTGGTCATTCATGAGTTTGCCCATCAGCTAGACCAAGAAAATGGCAGCGCTAACGGTGCGCCTATCCTGGATAAAGGGCAGAGCTATCAAGGTTGGTCTGCTGCTTTTTCTCTACAATTTGAACAGTTAAAGATGCAAGCAAGAACCGGAGCACCCTCATTATTTGATTATTACGGAGCAACAAATCCGGCTGAATTTTTTGCTGTTACCAGTGAAGTATTTTTTGAGCAAGCTAAACAGTTTCATGCTAAGTATCCGATGCTCTATCAGCAACTTAAAAATTATTATCATGTTGATCCTGTTCACTGGGCTTAATATTCATATGACAGATAACATCATTTTAATAATGACAAATCTGGTGATTATTTTAAAGTACTTTATTGATATACCAAAATAATAGCGCAAGCTCCTGTTAGTACTGGGTACTATTTAGGCGGAGCTATAAAATCTTCGGCTAATCTATCTTCACTGTAGTAAGATGCTCATAACTTGTTGTTTAAAATTATTACGGTTAGGGCGTGGAGTTAACAACTTCTTGTTTTAATGGTGATGATTTTCTAGATATTTCTAAAGATCCTGCTATGCGTATACTAAAATCCACTATTCATCCTGACATTCGTGATATGTCAGCACGCCAATTTACTCGAAAAGCAACGCGGGCTATTGTCTTAAAGGGCGAAGATATACTTTTGCTTTATACCAAGCGGTATCATGATTACAGTTTACCCGGCGGTGGTATCGACGAAGGTGAAAGTAATATTGCCGGTTTGGTGCGCGAGTTAAAAGAAGAAACTGGCGCGCATAATGTGCAAAATATTCAAGCGTTTGGTTTATATGAAGAGTTTAGACCTTGGCATAAGCCCGGCTTCGAACTTATTCATATGGAGTCTTATTGTTATATTTGCTCGATAGATGAAGAGTTACTTGAAACCGAGCTTGAAGCGCATGAAATTAACAATGGTATGCATCCAGTTTGGATGAATATACATCAAGCGATTAGTCATAATGAGCAAACAATAGCGAATAGTCTAAAAAAGGGACTTTCTATTGAACGGGAAACTTTTTTGTTAAAGCTTATTGTTAGTGAGCTACTAGTCAAATAGGGTTAAGTGGTTTTATTGTGGCTATTGTCCGGGGCAGGGACGTTTTTTATAAAACTTAGTCAGTACTTACTTCATTAGTAATGGCAATTCTTAAGGTTTCTCTTTTTAGCAGTTTTGCTGCGACCACTGCTGATACTTGGTAAAACTCATTAACGTATTCTTGTGCGTTGAGATATTCGCGTATTTTCTTTTTTATCGCGCACGGGTTGTTACACGCTAAAGAAAATACCAGCGAGTAATCACCTGGCGAGTTTTTTGATAGTAACCGAGCGTATTCGACCGGATCATCTGGAGTACAGCCTATTCTTATCACATCTGAAAAAAAAGAGTGAGTCATCACATAAACGTTACCCGTTGAAACAGTGTCTTTTTCCATGTCTTTTATAAAACTTCTTTTTTATATCAAATAGTTTAAAGGTACTTTATCTTTGAAATAAAGTACCTGATCAAATAAATATGTACGGGCTTACACTACTTTTAAATAGTCTTTAATTATTTCTGCGCCATTACTGGCTTGAATTGGCTTAAAGATAAAACCAGAAACGCCACTTGCTTGGCATTCATCGACGAGTCCTTTATCGGTAACCGAAGACAACATTACCACAGGTACATTTGAGCCACTGGCACGAATAGCTTTCAATGCTTCGTTACCGTTCATCTTAGTCATCACGACGTCCATGAAAAGGAAGTCAGGTGCTTGATTTTTTACCGCTTCTACCGCAGTACTACCATCGTCTGCTTCAATAACATTTTCATAACCTAAACCAGCTAAAAAGCGTTTTATTGCTTTTCGTATCATCGCACTATCGTCAACAAGTAATATTTTGCTCTCTAGTGGTAAAGGTGTGCTGTGTGGGTTTGCAATGCCTGAGCTTTGTTCTCTTTCAACATTACTGGTTTGAAAATTAACATTACGCACCAATAAATTAAAATAGTATCGACCAACACCTTCAACGGTAATTGGCACCGTTATTATCTCTTTAACGCCTGCTAAGTATTTTTCCATATCTTTAAAATTATGGATAAAATACGGGCTAGAAAAATCAAATTTTAAGTTGTTGCGGCTCAGTAAATCAGTTGCTCGGCCAACAATGGTATTGCCCCATTCTGCTAAAGCATTACTTAACTCGTCATTTATTTCTGGGTAATCATATGCTTCATCAAACATATTTTGGCAAACAGAATTACCAATAGCTACTGCGGTTTCTGGGTAATGATGCATCATAATTACCCCATCTAAACAGCCGGTAATATCAGAGCAAACGGCATAACCTTTAAAGCGAAAGTCTTCAACTTTATCCATAAAAGCTTCGCCGGCGCTCCCCGATAAACTGGTCATCGATTTTAAGCTAGCAATAGATTCATTAATGAAAGGATGTAAAGTGACTTTATAAATTGTATCAATAGACATGAAATATCCGCATTTATTATTTTTATTGTGCGAACAAAATACTAGAGCAAATAAGGTTTTGCAAGCAAATACCCTAGGCGATTAACGAGCTTTGATTATTTTTATTTAATAATATATCAAGCACTAATCACTTCTGTGTTGATACTGGTGAAAAAACAACCAAAAATTTTAAGGATTAAGTAGAGAAAATAGAGTTTTTACTGTATAATGCGCCACTTTATTTTGATGGTCTTAAATATGTTTCTATTTTTGCTATCTTCACCGTTGCTGGTTAACAATTTTAGTTAGCACTATTTAGGAATTTATCTTTGATCACTACATCTAACATTACAATGCAATTTGGCGCAGAGCCTTTGTTTGAAAACATTTCGGCTAAATTTGGCAATGGTCACCGCTACGGTTTGATCGGCGCAAATGGTTGTGGCAAGTCTACATTCATGAAGATACTCAGTGGTGACTTAGTACCAAGTTCAGGCAATGTCTCGGTAAGTACTGGCAACAAAGTTAGTACGTTGGGTCAAGACCAGTTCGCTTTTGAACAACACAATGTTATTGACACTGTTATTATGGGTGATATGCCATTATGGAAAGTAAAGCAAGAAAGAGATGCTATATACGCACAAGCTGAAATGAGCGAAGCCGATGGTATGCGTGTTGGTGACCTAGAAAGTGAATTTGCTGAAATGGACGGTTACACCGCAGAAAGTCGCGCGGGTGAAATACTACTAGAAGCAGGTATCGAAGAATCTTTTCATTATGGTTCAATGCAACAAGTTGCTCCAGGTTGGAAACTTCGTGTTTTACTTGCACAAGCCTTATTTGCTAACCCTGATATTTTGTTACTCGATGAGCCAACCAACAACTTGGATATCCATACCATCAGTTGGTTAGAAGCTGAGTTAAACAAACGTAAATGTACCATGATCATTATTTCTCATGATAGACATTTTCTTAATTCAGTATGTACACATATGGCTGATATTGATTACGGTGAATTACGCGTTTATCCGGGTAATTACGAGTTCTTCCTCGCGCAGTCTGGTTTGTTACGCGAACAATTATTAGCCGGTAATGATAAAAAAGTTGCTGAGATCGCTGAGTTGCAAGACTTTGTTAACCGTTTTGGCGCTAACGCTTCTAAAGCGAAACAAGCAAGTTCTCGTGCTAAGAAAATGGATAAAATTAAACTTGATGATGTAAAGTCTTCAAGTCGTATCACCCCAAAAATAGCTTTTGCCCCTGGCAAAAAAATGCATAGACAAGCACTAGAGCTTGAAGGTTTAGCTCATGGTTTTGACGGTGTTACTTTGTTTTCTAAAGGTGATTTACTGTTAGAAGCGGGCGCTAAACTAGCTATCATCGGAGAAAACGGTGTTGGTAAAACGACGTTGCTACGCTGTTTAATGAGCGAGTTAGAGCAGACTGAAGGTGTTGTTAAATGGTCTGAAAATGCTTCTGTGGGTTATTGTCCACAAGATAGTGGTTCATTCTTTGACAACGACTTAACATTGATGGAATGGATGTCACAATGGCGTAGACCTTGTCACAATGATTTAAGTGTTCGTGGCATGCTAGGACGTATGTTATTCACTGATGATGATGCTAACAAGAAAGCACGTAACTGTTCAGGTGGTGAAAAGAATCGCTTGTTATTCGGTCGTTTAATGATGGCTGATATCAACGTATTAATTATGGATGAGCCAACTAACCACATGGATATCGAAGCGATAGATGCATTAAACAATGCGCTAAAAGACTTTGAAGGTACGCTAATTTTTGTTAGTCATGACCGTGAGTTTGTTTCTAGCTTAGCAACCCGTATTATCGATATTAAAGATAAAAAGCTTGTTGATTTTCAAGGTTCATTAGATGAATATCTTGATAGCCAAATACAGGCTCAAAAAAGAGCTTAGTCCTCTTTTAGCTGAGTTATTTGATTGTTGAAAACGCCTTTAATGGCGTTTTTAACGCTTTAACTAAGCACTATTTATAGATAAAAAAATGAGTTAGCCAACATTTAAAATGAGTGCGCTATACTCTCTACCATTCTGAAGACAACTCTACTGCTGCCTTCACCTTAACAACGTTCTCTAGGTCTAAACATGATAAACAATGATATTCTTCGTCGCTTAAGTACTTTACTTGATTTTGATGACGAAAAAACCCGTGCCGTCTTTAAATTAAACGCTTGTGAAATATCAGCAGAGCAATTGGTTTGTTTTTATAAAGAAAAAGACGATGAGACTTATGTTGAACTACTTGACGTAGAATTTGCTAGTTTCCTCAATGGCTTGATTGTTGAAAGAAGAGGCGCAAAAGAAGGACCACAAGCGGTTCCTGAAGCTGTCTTAACTAATAACGCTATTTTTAATAAGTTAAAAATTGCTTTTTCTCTACAAGCTGATGAAGTGATTGATACGCTTGAATTAGCCGAGTTGAGCTTAACCAAATATGAATTAAGTGCATTTTTTCGAAGCATCAATAATAAACATTATAGAGATTGTAGTGATGAAGTTTTATCGACCTTTATTAAAGGTTTAAAAATTAAACTTCAAGGATAGTATTATGCCATTTTCGACACTGGGATTAAGTGAACCGCTTTTAAAAGCACTTGCTGACTTAAAATATAGCGAGCCAACGGCTATTCAGAAAAAAGCCATTCCGGTTATTTTATCGGGAAAGAACCTTGTTGCTGCAGCGCAAACAGGTACCGGTAAAACGGCCAGTTTTGTTTTACCAATACTTGAAAAACTTAATACCGAACGAAAATTACGTGGCAAACGTATTCGAGCGCTTATTCTTACCCCAACACGTGAACTTGCCGTTCAAGTAGAACAAAGTATCCGTGATTATGGTAAGTATTTAGACCTAAGCTCGATGGCAATGTACGGTGGTACTGACATTGAACCGCAAAGGCAGAAGCTTATTTGGGGGGTTGATATTGTTGTTGCGACTCCCGGGCGATTACTTGATATGGCTCATCAACGTGCTCTGCATTTTGATGAACTTGAAGTCCTTGTTTTAGATGAAGCTGATAGAATGCTTGATATGGGTTTTATTGAAGATATTAATAAAATCATTGAACGTTTGCCACTCGAACGTCAAAACTTATTATTTTCAGCCACTATTTCTGATGATGTTCGAACGTTATCAAAGCGTACCTTTAGTAATGCGACAGAAATCTCTATCGGCAATAATAGCGCCTCTAAACCTAAAATTGATCAATGGTTAATAACGGTTGATAAAGGTAATAAGTCGGCATTACTGAGCCATTTAATTATTGAACATCAATGGCAGCAAGCGCTGATCTTTATCGAAACAAAACACGGTGCAGCTAAACTTGTTAGCCAGCTAGAAAAACGTGGCATTAGTGCCGAGTCTATTCATGGTGGCAGAACACAAGCGATGCGAGAACAAGTTCTTAATGACTTTAAAGCCGGTAAAATTAAGTTTCTTGTCGCTACAGGTATTGCTTCACGCGGTCTTGATATCGGCGAGCTCACTCGAGTGGTTAATTACGACTTACCTGATCAAGTCGATGACTATATTCACCGTATTGGCCGAACAGGTCGAGCGGGAGCCTCTGGAGAAGCGGTATCATTTGTAGCCAAGGACAACTTTAGAAACTTGTGTGCGATAGAAAGCCGTTTAGGGCATGTTATTAAACGCAAAGAATTTGAAGGATTTCCAGTCAAAAAAGTGGTGCCACTTTCTATTCTAAATTATGTGCCAAAAAATAAACGTTAACTACGGCTCATTAATTTATTAAGTTTGTATTGCGCTTGTTGGGGATGGGTTAAATCGATGATTTCTATCATTTCACACTCATCCCTGATCATCTCACTGATATTACTCGGATAATCCCGGCAGTCTTCAGGGCGGTCTTGATAAATTGCACAAGTATATTTAACTTGCTCGCTAGCATCTTGGTTAGGCATTTTTTCTAGGAAAGGGCACTGTGTCAGTTGTTTACCGGTTTGAGGATTAAACCAAATCTTATCTTTTATTACATATTGATGAATATGAGGGCGAAAAATTTCCCACATCTCAATATCTTCAATCGAAGCTGCTATGCCTCCGTCGCCATATTTTATACAGCATTTTCCACATTGATTACAATCTTTCAATGGTTGCTTAACTCGTTTTAGTGTTTAAACAAAAGTGTATCATGTTAGCCTAACAATTATTGCGCTGGGCATTCGTGTTTATCTATACAATTAATTATCTCGCCTTGTACTGATTTGATATCCCCAGTATGCTCACCGACAATAAAGCAAATTTTCGAATTACAGGTAATAATAACAGCGTGAAAAAATCTATTTTAATAACAGGTTGTTCAAGCGGTATTGGTTTAGATGCGGCTCTGACGTTATCAACAAGAGGCTATCAAGTTTTTGCTACCGCAAGAAAACAAGCCGATGTTGTTATGCTACAAGAAAAAGGTTTAACCGCTTGCCAGCTTGATTTAACCCAAGTTGACAGTATCCATGCGGCACTTGCTTTTGTGCTCAATGAAACTGGGGGGACATTAGATTTTCTTTTTAATAATGGTGCCTATGGTCAACCGGGCGCATTAGAAGACTTACCAACTCAAGCGCTTATAAGCCAATTTGAAAGCAATGTTTTTGGCTGGCACGAGCTGACTAAACAAGTTATTCCGGTTATGCGCAAGCAAGGTCATGGCCGAATTATTCAATGTAGCTCAGTGTTAGGCTTTGTTTCTATGGCTTATCGTGGCGCTTATAATGCCTCAAAATATGCTGTTGAAGGTTTATCTGACACCTTAAGGTTAGAATTGAGATCAGCGAATATCGCAGTGATACTTTTACAGCCGGGTCCCATTAATACTCAATTTCGCGCCAATGCCTTAAGTGCTTTTACAGCCAACATTGACGCTAAAGATAGTGCCCATCATCTTGAGTATCAACAACAAATAGCAAGGCTGGCCAGTAAAACCTCGAATGCAAAATTTACCTTAGAAGCGGCAGATGTTACCAAAGCGTTGATCCATGCCTTAGAGAGTAAACGCCCGAAAATAAGATACAGAATTACTGTGCCTACTAAACTATTTGCCGTATTCAAACGTATACTACCGACAAGTTGGCTCGATAACCTTTTAGCTAAAGGTTAATGAGCTAAAATAAGGTAAACTAACAAAAAATATTATTCATTTTTAAAAGGTAACTCTGATGAAAAGAACATCAAAAGTAGTTTGTACATTTTTAGCATTAATGACGAGCTTTAGCTTGTTAGCCTCTGATTTAAAAGTGGGAGAGCAAGCACCAGATTTTAAATTGCAAGCCACCAATGGTGATTATTACCAACTTAGTGACTACCAAGGTAAGCAAGCGGTTGTTTTAGCTTGGTATCCAATGGCTAACACGCGTGGTTGTACCATTGAATGTAAGTCATTGGTTGAGAAAGGGCATTTGATCAGAGCGTATAATGCAAGTTACGTTATGGCCAGTGTTGACCCATTAGATGACAACAGAGATTTTGCTAAGAAAACCGGCGCAGACTTTCCGATGTTAAGCGATCCGACAAAAGCGACTGCAAAAGCCTACGATGTGTTGAATATGATGCAGGTTGCTAGTCGTGTCACATTTTATATTTCTAAAGAAGGTAAAATCTTGAAAATAGATGATGATATTTCGCCAAGAACAGCGGCAGAAGATATTGCCAGTAACCTTGAAATGTTAAAAGTAGCAAAAGCTCAATAAGATAATAAGAGCAGCCAACACTTTTGGCTGCTTATTATAAGTTACTCAGCGAGTAACTTTTCTATATCCGCTTTAATGCTAGTCGGTTTAGTGGTTGGCGCATAGCGTTTAACTACTTGGCCTTTCTTGTTCACTAAAAACTTAGTGAAATTCCACTTGATGCTCTTAGAACCTAGTATTCCAGGTGCTTGTGCCTTTAAAAAGGTAAAAAGAGGGTGAGTGTTGTCGCCATTGACGTCAATTTTATCAAATAATGGGAATTTGATATTAAACGTTAGATCACAAAACTGCTGTATTTCCTCATTACTGCCTTTTTCTTGTTGCTTAAACTGATTACAAGGAAAAGCTAAAACCGCTAAACCTTGTGTTTGATACTCACTGTAAAGTGATTGTAAGCCTTCATATTGAGGCGTAAATCCGCAGGCACTTGCCGTATTTACAATAAGCATTACCTTACCTTGGTAGTCTTTCAACTCAACGGTTTCTTTTTTATTGTTCAGCGCATTAAACTGATAAATAGCGTCAGACATTGATTATTCCTTTATATTAAGCGGCTTAAAATTTAGTGAAATTCTTCACAAGCTATCAAAGTGTTCTCGATTAAACTTGCTACTGTCATTGGGCCTACGCCGCCAGGTACGGGCGTAATATAAGCGGCTTTCGTTTGAGCTATATCAAAACCTACATCACCAACAAGTTTGCCATTGGCCAAACGGTTAATCCCCACATCAATAACAATAGCGCCAGCCTTAATCCATTCTCCAGGAATGAACTCAGGTTTTCCTACGGCCACAACAAGTAAATCAGCGTTACGTATTTTATCTTCAAGATTTTTAGTGAATCTATGCGTGGTGGTTACTGTGCAACCGGCCAGTAATAGTTCTAATGTCATTGGACGACCAACAATATTTGAAGCACCGACTATAACCGCCTCTAAACCATGTGGGTCTATACCGGTAGTCTCTATCAGCTTGATAATGCCCTTAGGTGTACATGGGCGCAATCCTGGTTGACGAAGTGCTAGTTTGCCGACGTTGAATGGGTGGAAGCCATCAACATCTTTTAAAGGGTTAATATGCTCGATAATTAAATTAGCATCTAAACCTTTTGGTAAAGGGAGCTGAACAAGAATACCATCAATATTTTCGTCATTATTTAATTCATCAATTAAAGTAAATAATTCAGCTTGAGTGGTTGTTGGGGGCAGATCATATGAGCGAGAAAGAAAACCAACTTCTTCACATGCTTTACGCTTACTACCAACATAAACTTGTGAAGCAGGATCTGAGCCGACTAATATCACGGCTAGCCCAGGAGGTCGTAAGCCATTTTTAACGCGTACTGCTACTTTTTCTTTTACTGAGAGCCTAAGCTGCTGAGCAATATATTTACCGTCTATAAGAGTTGCTGTCATGATAGTTTCTATTAACTTAGTTAAATGATGAAAAACGACACTATTTTCGCATAAAAACCTGGACTGTTATAGCTACTGTTCTTATAAATGGTCTTTTATTCGGTAATATATCGTCAAATGAAGATTTAAAAATAAAATATACGCTTATCAAGTATGCCAAAAACTGAATTTATTGATAATTGAAGAGTTGCTATATTTATAGGCAATAAGTGCTGATTATCAAGCGGCTTGTTTTAAAAGTGAGCAAACGGTTATTTTTTTATAAAAAAGGTTTGACGGGACTCAGGCAACTAGGTAATATCCGCATCCGTTGAAAGGGGCATATTTTTAGTTCTTTTAAACGCAGTACATATCGGTGATTAGCGCAGCTTGGTAGCGCACTTGGTTTGGGTCCAAGGGGTCGCAAGTTCGAATCTTGCATCACCGACCACTTTTTTAATTATTTTTAATAACTAAAAATTTGGCCTGTAGGTAATGTGCGCCCTTAGCTCAGCTGGATAGAGCAACGCCCTTCTAAGGCGTGGGTCGCAGGTTCGAATCCTGCAGGGCGTACCAAACAGTATTTTACAATGGTGGCTATAGCTCAGTTGGTAGAGCCCCGGATTGTGATTCCGGTTGTCGAGGGTTCAAGTCCCTTTAGCCACCCCATTTTTTCTCAAGAAATGGTGATGAAATATTGTAGTAAGTAGGTTAAGTAGAAAATGTCGGTGATTAGCGCAGCTTGGTAGCGCACTTGGTTTGGGTCCAAGGGGTCGCAAGTTCGAATCTTGCATCACCGACCACTTCTTATTTTATATGCCTTTTATCGTTGTCATCTTCCGTTATACACTCCTATTTACAAATCATAAATTTAATTTAGAACAACTCCTTACAAATCATAAATTTAATCTAGAACAACTCTTTAACTACCAGTTACACCAATCTTTATGCACTTTAAATTTAATTTATTACATTTAAATGAAGTCAGCACACACTGTTTTTACTCGTTTTATCACCCATTTAAAAAATAAGTCAAAAATAACGTCATTAAAGGGTCGACTCTTATATCAAGCATCGCTATAATTTCGCGTCATTATTTTAAAATCTAGGTCTATATCATGCCTTTTAAACCTCGCTGAGCGAGGAACTATTTATTAGTGTTGGTATTTACTCTGATTTTTCGGGCTTCTGTAGCGTTGGTTATAGGGCTACAAACGTCACACTCTTTGGCTAATTAAGCTGTGAAGTAGTTGTGTTATTGAAAGCGTTACTAAAACGCTAAGTTTTGAGGTATTAAAATGCAAGTTTCAGTAGAGACTACACAAGGTTTGGAACGTAAGTTAACTATTTCTGTTCCTGCAGAATCAGTAGATGTAGAAGTTAAAAACCGTCTTCGTCACATATCAAAAACCCAGCGAATTAATGGTTTCCGTCCAGGTAAAGTCCCTGCGACTGTTATCCAAAAGCGTTACGGTCAATCAGTTCGTCAAGAAGTTGCTGGCGAATTAATGCAACGTAACTTTGTTGATGCAATTGTTGCAGAAAAAATGAATCCAGCTGGTCGTCCAAGTTTTATTGCTAAAAGCAATGAAGACGGCAAAGCGCTAGAATTCGAAGCTACTTTTGAAGTTTACCCTGATGTTGCTTTAACGGGCTTAGATTCAATTAACGTTGAACGTCCTGACGTTGAAGTTACAGATGCTGATTTAGATGAAATGTTTATTACATTACAGAATCAACATAAAACGTGGAAAGAAAACAAGCGTAAAACTAAAGCCGGTGACAAACTTGTTTTAGATTTTACTGGCCGTGTTGACGGTGAAGTTTTTGAAGGCGGCGAAGCTAAAGATTTCGAACTTGAATTAGGCGCTGGTCGCATGATCCCAGGTTTTGAAAAAGAAATTACTGGCATGAAAGCTGGCGATGAAAAAACAATTAAAGTGACTTTCCCTGATGATTACCATGCTGAAAACCTAAAAGGCAAAGAAGCAGAGTTTGATATCGTTCTTCATAAAACTGAAGGTCCAGTATTACCAACAATCGATGAAGATTTTGCTAAATTGTTTGGTGTTCAAGAAGGTGGCGTAGAAGCATTACGCACTGAAGTAAGCACTAACATGACTCGTGAGTTAACCCAAGCGGTTAAAGCTAAAGTTAAAGAGCAAGTAATCGAAGGCTTATTAGCTGCTAACGATGTTGAAATTCCTAAAGCGTTAATCGCTCAAGAAATTGACGTTTTACGTAAGCAAGCAATGCAACGTTTTGCGGGTCAAATGGATCCTAATAACATGCCAGAGCTTCCAGCTGATATGTTTGAAGAGCAAGCTAAACGCCGTGTTAAAGTTGGTTTGTTACTAGGTGAAGTGATCAAAGTTAATGAATTAAAAGTTGACGAAAACAAAGTTAACGAATTAATTGCATCAGCCGCATCAGCTTACGAAGATCCAAAAGAAGTTATCGAGTACTACGCAACAAACAAAGAGCTTAACCAACAAATGCAGAATGTTGCATTAGAAGAGCAAGCTGTTGAATTGTTACTTGAAAGCGCAAAAGTTAATAAAAAGAAAGCAAGCTTTAAAGATATAATGAATCCAGAAGGTAAATAAGACTGAGTCTCTTAGGATTCTTGCCACTGAGCAAAGAAACTTAATCGGCTGAGTTGCTGCCATTTGCTTAAATTTGTAGCACTTTAGTGAAACAAATTTGAATTGGTAGACCTTTTAGATTGACATTATGTCAAGCAATCGCTTAAATGGCTGGTATGGGGACATACGAGCCATTTTTTATATAGAAAGGAAATTTTAGTTGTTTACTTCTCAAAATAATTCTCAGAAAATCACCAGCACTATCGATAGTGCTTTAGTGCCAATGGTTATTGAGCAAACACCTAAGGGTGAGCGCTCGTTCGATATTTATTCAAGACTTTTAAAAGAGCGTGTTATTTTCTTGTGTGGTCAAGTTGAAGATCACATGGCTAATTTGATTGTTGCTCAGTTATTATTCCTTGAGTCTGAAAGTCCTGATAAAGATATATACTTATATATTAATTCACCTGGCGGTTCGGTAACTGCAGGTATGGCTATTTACGATACGATGAAGTTTATTAAGCCAAACATTAGTACAGTATGTATTGGTCAGGCGGCTAGCATGGGCGCATTCTTATTGTCAGGCGGTGAAAAAGGTAAACGTTACTGTCTACCCAATGCCCGTGTGATGATTCATCAGCCACTTGGTGGTTTCCAAGGTCAAGCATCTGACTTTGAAATTCATGCGAAAGAAATTCTTTATATTAAAACTAAATTGAACAGTTTAATGGCCGAGCATACAGGTCAGTCATTAGAGAAAGTTTCTCATGACACCGACCGTGACAACTTCTTAAGTGCAGAAAGTGCGGTTGAATATGGATTAGTTGACTCCATATTAACAGAACGATTAGATAAATAATTTCACAACTTTGTGATCTAGATAATTTATGAAATACTTAACAGTATCTGTATTAGAAATTAAACAAATTGAGGTTCCGTATGACCGATATTAAAAATGGTGACGGTGATAACGGCAAGCTTTTGTATTGTTCGTTTTGTGGCAAGAGCCAACATGAAGTTCGTAAACTTATTGCTGGTCCGTCAGTATTTGTTTGTGATGAGTGTGTTGAACTGTGCAACGATATTATTCGTGAAGAAATAAAAGAAATTTCCCCGAAAGAAGAAAAAGAAAGCTTACCTACACCGATAGAGATCCGTGAAAGTTTAGACGACTACGTTATTGGTCAAGATCACGCGAAAAAAGTATTAGCCGTAGCGGTTTATAATCACTACAAACGTTTACGCAATGGTGACTCTCACAATGGTATAGAGTTAAGTAAAAGTAATATTTTACTTATTGGCCCAACGGGTAGTGGTAAAACATTACTGGCTGAAACCTTAGCGCGTTTACTTGATGTGCCGTTTACTATGGCCGACGCAACGACATTAACTGAAGCAGGTTATGTTGGTGAAGATGTTGAAAACATCATTCAAAAGCTTTTACAAAAATGTGATTACGATGTTGAAAAAGCCCAGCGTGGTATTGTTTACATCGATGAAATTGATAAGATTTCACGTAAATCAGATAATCCATCAATCACGCGTGATGTATCAGGTGAAGGCGTTCAGCAAGCATTGTTAAAGCTTATTGAAGGCACTATTGCTTCAGTTCCACCACAAGGTGGGCGTAAACATCCTCAACAAGAGTTTTTGCAGGTTGATACCTCTAAAATCTTATTTATCTGTGGTGGTGCATTTGCCGGTTTAGATAAAGTTGTTGAGCAACGTTCACATACTGGTGCAGGTATAGGTTTTGGCGCAGAAGTTCGTGGCAAAGATAGCAAGAAAACGCTAACTCAACACTTACAAGATGTTGAGCCAGAAGATCTGATTAAGTATGGTTTAATTCCTGAGTTTATTGGTCGCTTGCCTGTTGTAGCAACATTGACAGAACTTGATGAAGACGCATTAATCCAAATATTGCAAGAGCCTAAAAATGCGCTAACTAAGCAGTTTGGTGCATTGTTCGACATGGAAAACGTTGAATTAGAGTTCAGAGAAGATGCATTAATTGCTATTGCACACAAAGCAATGGTGCGTAAAACGGGCGCGCGTGGTTTACGCTCAATCGTTGAAAGCGTCTTACTTGATACCATGTATGAATTGCCATCAATGAATGATGCGATAAAAGTTGTGGTCGATGAAACAGTAATAAAAGGTGAGTCAAAACCGATTATTATTTATGATACACCACAGGAAAAAGTAGCGAGCGAATAGCCGTTCATTGCTAAAATTTTAGGTGTTTCGATAAAAAGAGTTAGATGACATTGATCATTTAGCTCTTTTTTTTTGTCTATCCGTTGAAAGCTTTACTAAAATCCCCATATACTTTTTAACTACAATTTTTTCCCTACTGATTTTCGAGAGAGTAACCTATGACCGAAGAGTTATCTGGTATCAATGAAATTCCTGTTCTAGCCTTGCGCGACGTTGTTGTTTATCCCCAAATGGTGATCCCATTATTTGTAGGTCGCGAAAAATCTATTCGCTGTTTAGATATCGCGATGGAAAACGACAAGCAGGTTTTTCTTGTTGCACAAAAAGATGCCGCAGTTGACGACCCTACAGCCGATGATGTTTATCGTGCGGGTACGATTGCCACTATTTTACAAATGTTGAAATTACCTGACGGCACGGTGAAAGTGTTAGTTGAAGGAGCGCGTAGAGCGCGTATAACTCAATTTGTTGAAACACAAGAATACTTCACTGCCGATATTGAGTTTCTTGACGTAGAAACCGTTAACGAAGACGATTGTGAAGTCTTGGTTCGTTCGGCTATTTCTCAGTTTGAAGGTTATGTCAAACTCAATAAAAAAATACCACCTGAAGTGTTAACTTCAGTTTCAGGTATTGATGATGCAGAACAATTAGCGGATACGATGGCTGCACATATGCCATTAAAGTTAGCTGAAAAACAAAAAGTACTAGAAATAGAGAATGTTGCTCAACGTCTAGAATATTTAATGGCACTGATGGAAGGCGAAATTGACTTATTGCAAGTTGAAAAGAAAATTCGTACCCGTGTTAAAAAACAAATGGAAAAAAGTCAGCGCGAATATTATTTGAATGAGCAAATGAAAGCCATTCAAAAAGAATTAGGCGATGACGAAGAAGGTTCAAACGAAGTTGAGCAGCTTGAAAAGCAAATTGAAGATGCGCAAATGCCCGAAGAAGCTAAAGAAAAGACTTTAGCCGAAGTACGTAAATTAAAAATGATGTCTCCGATGTCGGCAGAAGCAACCGTGGTTCGCTCATACATCGACTGGATGATCAGTGTACCTTGGAAGAAGCGTAGTAAGTTAAAGCGTAACTTAAAGCTTGCTCAAGATATTTTAGATAAAGATCATTACGGTTTAGATAAAGTTAAAGAACGTATTTTAGAGTATTTAGCGGTGCAGCAACGTGTTAGCCAGCTAAAAGGACCTATTCTTTGTTTAGTTGGCCCTCCAGGGGTTGGTAAAACGTCTTTAGGACAATCTATTGCTAAGTCAACCGGACGTAAATACGTGCGTATGGCACTAGGTGGTGTGCGTGATGAAGCTGAAATTCGAGGCCATCGCCGCACATATATTGGTTCTTTGCCAGGTAAGTTGATTCAAAAAATTGCTAAAGTTGGGGTTAAGAATCCACTATTTTTATTAGATGAAATAGATAAAATGGCGTCTGATATGCGTGGCGATCCTGCATCTGCTTTACTGGAAGTGCTTGATCCTGAGCAAAACACGACGTTTAACGACCATTACTTGGAAGTTGATTACGATTTATCCGATGTGATGTTTGTTGCTACTTCTAATAGTATGGATATCCCTGGACCTTTATTGGATCGCATGGAAGTTATTCGTTTGTCGGGTTATACCGAAGATGAGAAGCTTAATATTGCCAAGAATCACTTACTCGATAAGCAAGTTGGTCGTAATGGTCTAAAAGAGAAAGAAATTTCAATTGAAGACAGCGCTATTATGGGCATCATTCGCTACTACACAAGAGAAGCTGGGGTACGTGGCTTAGAGCGAGAGATATCAAAACTTTGTCGTAAAGCGGTAAAAGCGATTTTATTAGATAAAACCATTAAAAAAGTCACTATTAATCAAGATAACTTATCTGAATTTTTGGGTGTACAACGTTTTGATTATGGTAAAGCGGATAGTGAAAATAGAATAGGTCAAGTGACTGGTTTAGCATGGACATCTGTAGGTGGTGAGTTATTAACTATAGAAACAGCTTCGGTTCCAGGTAAAGGTAAACTGACTTACACCGGTTCATTAGGTGACGTGATGCAGGAATCGATACAAGCAGCGATGACCGTTGTACGAAGTCGAGCCGATAAATTTCGTATTAATGCTGATTTTCATGAAAAACGTGATATCCATGTTCATGTCCCAGAAGGTGCTACACCAAAAGATGGGCCAAGCGCAGGTGTTGGTATGTGTACGGCATTAGTTTCTAGCCTAACCGGTAATCCGGTCAGAGCAGATGTTGCTATGACAGGTGAAATTACTTTACGAGGTGAAGTACTTCCTATTGGCGGCTTAAAAGAAAAACTCTTGGCTGCGCATCGTGGTGGTATTAAAACAGTCATTATTCCAAAAGATAATGAGCGTGATTTGGAAGAAATTCCTGACAATGTTAAAGGTGATTTGGTTATTCATCCGGTAAAATGGATAGAAGAGGTATTAGATATTGCCTTAGAGCATCCAGTAGAAAAATTCAAATTAGGCAACTAATTTGTAAAAATTGCTGTTTTTTTAGTAAATAAAAGAAAAAATTGCAAAAAATTAACAAAAAACAGTGATTTTTGCTTTTCAAACACTGAAACTGTGTTAAGTTAATGTCGCTGATAACGCTAGACCCCTATCCATACATAGGATTAGGGTTTGGTTAAGATAAAAATAAATAATAAATTTTATTTTCTTAAACACAGTGCTTGATGTTCAAAAGAAGCTCAATATAAAAGTTTCCGCAGGACGCTAAAACAAATGATGGCACTGAATAATAACAATTGAAGGGGAATACTTGTGAACAAATCTCAACTAATCGAAAAAATCGCTGCTGGTGCAGACATCTCTAAAGCTGCTGCTGGTCGTGCGTTAGATTCATTTATTGAAGCTGTTACAGACGAATTGAAAAATGGTGAGCAAGTTGCTCTAGTTGGTTTTGGTACTTTCTCAGTACGTGACCGTGCTGCGCGCACTGGCCGCAACCCACAGACGGGTGCAACTATTCAAATCGCTGCAGCTAAAATCCCAGCATTTAAAGCTGGTAAAGCATTAAAAGATTCAGTTAATCCATAATTATCTGCTTCAATTTTTGTAGATAAATCAGAAAAGCCTTTTTAAACGAAGGCTTTTTTTATTTTACATATCCCATAAATAGCTTCATTTATATCACTATAAAATAATTAAATCTTCGTCTGCTACTTCAAGGTCAGTGATGCTTCTGATAGAATCCTGAACAAAGATATATCTGTCGTAATAAATAGAGAAAAAGATGTTAGAAAATATTCGAGAAGGTTCACAGGGCTGGATTGCAAAATCAATCCTAGGTTTAGTTATTTTAACTTTTGCTTTAGCGGGAATTGGTACTTATACCAACTCAGTAGACACATCTGTCGCTGACGTTAACGGTGAAAAAATATCACAAGATGCTTTTAATAAAGCTTATCAAGCGCAACGTAATCGTATGGCACAACAATTTGGTGATATGTTCGAAACATTATCAGCAGATGAAAATTATATGGCTAACTTTCGTAACGGTATTTTAGATAACCTAATCAATGAAAAGCTGATTGATCAAAGTACAGTTGATATGTCTATTCGCGCTTCTGATGAACGTATTAAGCAAACTATTCGCACGATGACTGAATTTCAGGTCGATGGTGTTTTTGATAATAATCGTTATTTAGCGATGATTAACCAAGCCGGTTTTTATCAATCTTCAGATTTTCGTGATTACTTACGTGTTCAAATGACTCGTCGTCAATTAACACAAGCACTTGTTGCCAGCGAGTTCAACTTGCCATACCAAGAAAAACGGGTAAGCGCTTTACAAAACCAAAAGCGTAACGTCCGCTATGCGACCATTAATGCTGAACAGTTTAAAGCCGGTATTGAGTTAACTGACGATGAAATCAATCAGTACTACTTAGCTAATCAAGGCCGTTTTGAAAACGAAGAAAAAGTAAAACTTAACTACATCGCACTTGATGTTAACGACATTGCAAAAACAATTGAAGTTAGTGACGCTGATGTTAAAGCTTACTACCAAGAGAATATTGCCAGCTATCGTCAAGACGAACAGCGTCGTGTCGCTCATATTTTAATTGAGTTTGGTGATGATGAAGTTGTGGCAAAAGTAACGGCAGAAGCTTTATTAGCCCGTGTTAATGCCGGTGAAGATTTTGCTACTTTAGCCAAAGAAAGTTCAGACGATACTTTTAGCGGTGAAAATGGTGGTGATTTAGAATGGATTGAACGTGGTGCCATGGGCGATGCGTTTGACGAAGGCGCCTTCGCGTTAACCGAGATTAATAGCGTAAGTGATGTTGTCGAAAGTGACTTTGGTTTTCATATCATTAAATTAACCGACCTAAAAGCTGAACAAGTTCAGGCTTTTGCTGATGTAGAAGTAGAACTGCAAGCAAAAGTGAGTCAATCAAAAGCACAAGATAAGTTTTTTGATTTACAACAGGAAATGGCACGATTAAGTTTTGAAGCCCCTGATAGTTTAGACGAAGCTGCTGAAGCCGTTAACTCAAAAATAATGACGACAGACTGGTTAAGTAAATTTGGCAACGTAGCGCCATTTGATAGCCCTAAAGCAATCGAAGCTGCTTTCTCTGATTTAGTCCTTCAAGAGAACTTAAACTCAGACATTATTGAAGTTAGCGATACTTTAGCGATTGTTATTCGTTTAGAAGAGTACCAACCAGCAGAAGTTAAGCCACTTACTGAAGTTACTGTACAAATTCGTGATACTTTGATTAGCGAGAAAGCAACAGAGCTAGCACAAACAACAGCTGACTCTTTACTTGTTTCATTTAAAGCAGGTAATGATATTAGCGAGCAGTTAACAGCGATTAACGCCGTGTTTATTGAAAAAGCTGATGTTACACGCTCAGGTAGTGATATTGCGCCTAGCTTAAGCCGTGAGGCTTTTAAATTACCTCATCCAAGTGAAGGTCAGATTTCAGCAACGACGGTAACATTAAATAACGGTGATTTAGCCTTATTAGAAGTTCAAGCTGTTATAGCGAGTAATGTTGAAAAAGCACTTGACCCAAGAATGGCACAACAACAAACGCAACAACTTGCACAATCTGCTTACCAAAGCTTTGTTGAAGCATTAAAAGTTAATGCTGAGATCACCCGTAAAGCAATAGCGGCGCCAGTATCTCAGTTTTAAGTAGCTAAGTGACTCAGTCATCAAGCGATTAAATAACGATACTTATTAATGATGAGTATTGAATTAAATGAAGGCTGCAAATTGATTGCAGCCTTTTTTATTACTCATAGAAAAAAGTCAAAAAGCTAAAATTATGCATTCCTCCTTGCTAGAAAAGTATTTACCTGAACTTAACCCTCATGAAAATTCATTACCCATCTTAGATCTGGCTTGTGGCAATGGCAGGAATGGTTTGTTTTGCATAGAGAAAAATTTAGCGGTGACTTTTGCTGATATTAACACGCAGTCATTAGCGAATGTTCAGCAAGCAATAAGTCATGATGCAGATAAATATCAATCAACATTAGCCACCTTTTGGCTTATTGACTTTGAACAAAGGTTTTCTCAGCCATTAGTTGAAAATAGTTATAGTGCCGTAATGGTTTTTCGCTACTTACATCGACCACTTATCGAGCAGATTAAAGCGGCAGTAGTTCCTAATGGTCTCGTTATTTATGAAACGTTCACCTTAGGACAAGCGGTTCTTGGTCGCCCCAAAAATCCTGATTTTTTATTAAAAAAAGGAGAATTACTTGAGCATTTTGCTGGTTGGCAAATTATTCATTCTTTTGAAGGGACAATAATTTCAGATACGGGAAATCATAGCCAAGCCATAGCGCAAGTCGTGGCGAGAAAACCTTTATAATTACTTAACAAATAAGTTGTGGCATGATCTGTTTAACCTGCTTAACTTTATTCATTCAGCGGAGACTGTTTTGTTTTATCGCAAAGTATCTTTTATCGATATGTTTAAGCGATAACAATTTCAGACGTGGGTAATAATAGCCAAGCCATAGCGCAAGTCGTGGCGAGAAAACCTTTATAATTGCTCAACAAGCAAGTTGTGGCATGATCTGTTTAACCTGCTTAACTTTATTCATTCAGCGGAGACTGTTTTGTTTTACCGCAAAGTATCTTTTATCGATATGTTTAAGGGATAACAATTTCAGACGCGGGTAATAATAGCCAAGCAATAACGCAAGTTGTGGCGATAAAACCTTTATAATTGCTCAACAAGCAAGTTGTGGCATGATCTGTTTAACCTGCTTAACTTTATTCATTCAGCGGAGACGGCTTTTTTTATGGCAAAGTATCTTTTATCGATAGACCAGGGCACGACAAGTTCACGAGCGATATTGTTCACCACCCAAGGTGAACGTTACGCGAGTGCCCAAGAAGAGTTTCCGCAATATTTTCCTCAAGATGGTTGGGTCGAACACAACCCCAACGAACTATGGCAGAGTGTCTTAAGTACCTGTCAAAAAGTGCTAGATGAAAATCAGTTGAGTGCTAGCGATATCTTAGGTATTGGCATAACAAACCAGCGAGAAACGACCCTCGTATGGGATAAAAATACTGGCGATGTTATTTACAATGCGATTGTTTGGCAAGATAGACGTACTGCTTTTTTTTGTGATTCAATTGATTGTCAAGACATCAAAAATAGCATTATGGATAAAACGGGTTTAATTTTAGATGCGTACTTCTCTGCGACCAAAATTAATTGGTTATTGGATAATGTACCCGGCGCAAGAGAAAAAGCAGACGCAGGTCAGTTACTTTTTGGCACTGTTGATACTTTTTTATTGTGGCAATTAACGGCGGGGAAATCTCATAAAACCGATGCAACTAATGCTTCTCGCACTATGTTATTTAATATTCACCAACAATGTTGGGATGATGAATTACTGGCTTTATTTTCAATACCCAAAAGTATGTTGCCTGACGTGATGGACTGCGCCGCTGAATTTGGTGTCACGCAATCATCTTTATTTAATGGTGAAATCCCCATTTTAGCGATGGCTGGCGATCAACAGGCGGCTTTATTTGGTCAAGCTTGTTTTACTGAGGGCATGGCGAAATGTACTTATGGTACAGGCGCATTTTTAATGCTAAATACCGGCAATAAAGCTTTAAAGTCAACTAATCGCCTACTGACAACTATTGCCTATCGTTTAAACGGTGACGTTACTTATGCTATTGAAGGCAGTATTTTTATGGCAGGGGCAACTATTCAATGGCTAAGAGATCAATTAAAGATCATTGATAAAGCAAGTGACAGTGAAAAAATTGCTGAAAATACGGTTGTTGAGCATGGTGTTTTTTTAGTCCCAGCATTTACAGGCTTGGGTGCCCCGTATTGGGATCCTAATGCTCGCGCTGTCATTTCAGGCCTTAGTCGTGACTCAGGTCGAAATGAAATAATTTCTGCTGCTTTGCAGTCGGTTGCTTTTCAAAGTAAAGATTTACAAAATGCTATGGCAAAAGATGGCTTAGCGCTCTCATTTTTAAAAGTAGACGGCGGTATGGCGGAAAATAACTGGCTGCTTAATTTTATCAGCGATATGTTATCGATAACGGTTGAACGCCCTGATATCGTTGAAACCACAGCGTTAGGCGTTGCTTATTTAACCGGCTTACAAGCAGGCGTTTTTTCTTCTGTTGATCAATTATCAACCTTGTGGCGCTGTGAAAAAAGTTTTACGCCACAAATCAGCGAGCAGAAAAAAAATCGTCTTTATGCACAGTGGCAAAATGCCGTAAGTAAAGTACAAAGCTAGTACCTTAATTGCGAGTAGTTATCAATTTAGACAAAAGCTGGCGATTGTTATTGTCACTTTAATTAGCACTGAAATTCTGCACTTTACGCGTTAACGGGTATACAATGCTAATTTTATTATTCTATAAATCTCATTATGCATATTGATCCTAAATGGCGTGTTTTAACGGTTGGCGATGGCGACTTATCTTTTTCTGCATCTTTACTTAAACATCATCAACCCCAGCAGCTGACAGCAACCATCTTTGACAGCATGGCTTGTTTACAGGAAAAGTACGGTGATGTTTATTATCAGCAGTTACAGCAGGACAATTGCCAAGTCATCACTGATTTTGACGTCACTGATGAAAATACTTGGGGGACGTTAGCTGAAAAATCATTTGATTTGGTGATCTTTCAATTTCCATTATTACCCGCTTTTCCTTCTGAACAAGCTTTTCAAGCTCAGTGCCAGCAATTAAGTGTTAATACCTTAAACAGAGCTTTACTGAGAAAATATCTGTTGAACTGCTTTCAATACTTTCTTGATGAAAACGGTGCAAAACTTGCGTTGATCACTTCAAAGAATGTTAAACCTTATCTGCAATGGAATATTGAAAAAGCATTAATCACTGATACCGATATCAACTATATTGGTCGTTTTTTCTTTGATATTACTAAATTTCCAGATTATAAAGTCAGGAATGTAAACAGAGATAAACATGTTAAATCAACTCAAGGTACAACTTATATATACAGCCAAGCGCCTCTAGAAAACTGTAAGGCGATGTTTGATGCTAACAGCGACGACTATATTACCTATAACCGTAAAAGTAGGGTGCCTGAAGATAAAAAATGCTTAGCTTGTCATACAGGCGCTTTCGCCACAGAGCACGACAAGCAAATGCATTTAGCCACTAAGAAACATCAGCAAATGTCTGCCTACGAGCAGCAATGGACTTATTTCCTGCAACAAGAACAGGCTAACAAATAAATCTTAAATAGGGTCAATAAAGATGCACAACAAAAAAGTACTGATCCCGCTACCGCGCTATGGTTGCGATCCTTCAGAAGTCGCTATTCCTTGGTTATTGCTAAAAGAACAGCAGGTTGAAATGACCTTTATAACACCTGATGGCAAGGTCGCGACGGCTGACGATATTATGCTGACTGGAAAAGGTTTGGGCTTGCTCAAACCCTTATTACAGGCTAGACAAGATGCCATAAATGCCTATCGTCAACTGGAACAATCAGCTGAATTTAATAAGCCTTTATTTTACACCGATGTGAAAGCCAGTGACTTCGATGGATTATTATTACCGGGTGGGCATGACAAAGGGGTAAAAGAATATTTAGAGTCAGAGGTATTACAAAGATTGGTGGTTGATTTTTTTAATGAAAATAAACCCGTCGCGGCTGTTTGTCATGGCGTATTAATTCCAGCGAGAAGTATTGATCCCAAAAGTCAAAAATCGGTCATCTATAATTATCAATGTACCGGGCTATTAAAGCGTCAAGAGCTTATGGCTTTCCAATTAACTCGATTTTGGTTAGATGATTATTATTTAACGTATCCAGAAACAACCACAGAAGATGAATTAGTGGCAGCACTTGCCAGTAAAACTCAGTTTGTTAACGGCAGTTTGCCATTAGCTCGTGATGATTTACAGCACTTGTCACGTGGCTTTATCGTTAAAGATAGAAACTACTTATCGGCGCGATGGCCTGGAGATATTTATAATTTTAGTTTGAGATTTATTGATATGTTGACAGATTAACCCTGTAGTAAATCTGTCACTTGAATGCTTATATTGATGTTACTTAGGAGAATCAGAGTAAGGATTTGAAGATGCACTAGCTGGCTTTGAGCGTTCAGGTTTTTCTGTACGACGAGCAAAGCCCTGTTCACTTTTATCTTTATAGCTACCCTTACTGCTATTACTTCTGCTATCTCGACCTTGTGATGAAGGTTTGTTATCAGAAAAATTGGATGATCTGATTGTAGGGATAGGGGCTCGTCCTAAAATGAGTACGGCAGGGTCTTTAGGTTTCTGGCGTGCGGGTATCACTCGCAGACGCGGTGGAATTTCATATTGTTCATCATCAGCTTTAGGCAAGTTCTTAAATTGATATAAATAAAAACGTTCCATTTTTTCACGTGCCCACTCGGTCTTACGCAAAAACTTTAAGCTAGATTCAATACTAGGCTTGTTTTTAAAACAATTAATATTGGTATATTCCGCTAGAATTTCCCAACCATAATGATCATACACTTCATTTAAAAGTGTATCTAATTTAAGCCCGTGCAAGGGATTATTGAGTTGTTCGTCTTCTAGCGTCATGAGATTCTTTTTTACTAAACAGTTATAGCCATATTATATACGGATATGCGGACAATGTACTTGCCTTTATTCTTTTTTGTTTCGATAACGTTCTTTTGCTTTTCGACCTTTTTTATAAAGTGCCGGCCTTAGAAAGCGTCTTAGTGAAGGAAACAGATAAGAAACAGTAGTTAACCAACCGCTCGAACGAGGTAATGAAATCTCGATTTGCTCCCCTTTGGCTACGCGGATTATTGCCTCAGTGACTTGCTGTGGACTGCTCATCGGTTGAGAAAATACAATATCTTCTACTTCATCTATTTCAGACATAATAAAGCCAGTATTGATTGGCCCCGGAGAAACCAAACCAATACTAATCCCCGAACCGCTTAATTCATCAGCAAGGGCATAGGTAAATGCACGCAGCCCAGACTTAGTTGCGCAATAGGTTGCAGCGCCCTGTAATGGTGTTCGACCAGCTAAAGAGCCAACATTAACGATGCCGCCAAAGCCACCATTAGTTATACTGCTTCGTATATAAGGTAAAATTAATGCCGACAGTGCTATTGGCGCACGTAAATTTACATCGACCATTTTTGCTAATTGTTCAGCGGTATTATCTTCAACATTACCGCGTTGATGATAGCCAGCATTATTAATAAGATAATGAATACTGCCAAATTTCTCTTGAGCACTCTCTAGCATTTTTTGGCAATCAGCTGAATTAGCGACATCCATCTTGATGGTTAACACCGAAGTTTCAACACTAAGTTCTTTTTCAATCTCGTCGAGTGCTTGTTGTCCTCTGGCTAACAAAACCAAATTAGCTTTCAATTTGGCAAAGGCTCGGGCAGTTTCTGCACCAACACCTGCAGATGCACCGGTAATAACGACTGTTTTACCTTGAAAATAATGTTCCATCTTTATGCTTCCAGTTTCATTTGTTTTTATTTGTTTTTATTTGTTTTATTTATTTACATCTCATGTCGACAAGGTTATTTTATTCTGGTCTAACCAGAGGTCAGTATGCCAGAAAAAACCGTATTGTTAACTATCGAAAACAACATTGCTTATGTTGCGCTTAATCGTGCAGATAAGCATAACGCTATTAATATGATGATGTTTTATCAACTTGATAAAATTATAAAACAATTACAAAAAGATAAATCACTGCGAGCAGTAATTGTTCATGGTAAGGGTGTCGACTTTTGTAGTGGTTTAGATGTTAAGTCTGTGATGAAAGCACCGGTTAATATCTTTAAACTCCTGTTTAAATGGTTACCCGGTCAATCAAATTTAGCACAACGTGTATCAACGGGCTGGCGTAAAATTCCTGCTCCGGTGATCATGGCATTACATGGCAGAGTTTGGGGGGGCGGTTTACAAATAGCACTCGGTGGCGATTTTCGCTTTGTTGAGCCCAGTGCTACTTTATCTATTTTAGAGGCAAGGTGGGGACTCATTCCGGATATGGGCGGCACTTTGGCACTTAAAGAACACTTGCCAGCAGATCAAGCGAAGTTGTTGGCGATGACTGGTCAAGAAATTTCTGCGCAGCAAGCACTTGAATTCAAGTTAATTACCGATATTTGTGCTGATCCCTTAGTGTCAGCAAAAAGCTTAGCAGATAAACTTTGCCAGCAATCACCGGATGCGGTTGCAGGTGTTAAAAAACTTTATAATCATGTTTGGTGGCGAAGTGACCGTTTTACCTTAGCCCGTGAAACTTATTATCAATTAAAAGTTATGTTAGGTAAAAATCAAAAGATAAAAACTTACAACCAAACCCATAGCACCAGTGAAGCGAAAGTCTTTAAAGATAGAGGCGATTGGTCGTAAGATTTAACTGAATATTTTCAGGTTGAATTTGCTACTTTTTTTCGATGATGTGTAGCTATCTAAAGTGATCTAAAAAGTGAGTGACCAATGTATCCCCTTAAATATATAGAGCCAGTTTTTCGTCCGCCCAGTGAGTGGAAGAGCCTTATTTTGCAAGTTACCAATGGCTGCTCTTGGAATAATTGTTCTTTTTGTGAAATGTATACGGCCGAAAATAAAAAATTTAAACCGAAAAAAGTCGCATTAATTGAAGAAGAGATGATTAAAGTTGTCGACTCAGGCTTACCGGTTGGTCGGGTGTTTTTAGCCGACGGTGACGCAATGATGTTACCGTTTAAACGCTTGAAAGAAATACTTGAGCTAATAAAGCAATATTTTCCGCAAGTCACTCGTGTTGCAAGTTATTGTCTACCAAGAAACGTCAGTAATAAAACTGTTGAACAGCTAGCAGAGTTAAAGGCGTTAGGCTTGTCTCTCTTGTATGTTGGTTGTGAAAGCGGTGACGATGAGGTCTTACAATTAATTGACAAGGGCGAAACCTATCAAAGCTCTTTAATTGCGCTCAACAAAATTAAGCAAGCAGGTATTAAAAGTTCAGTGATGATCTTAAATGGACTTGGCGGACCTGAGCTATCCAAACAGCATGCCATTAACTCAGCTAAATTAATGAATGAAGCACAACCCGACTACTTATCGACACTCGTGGTTAGCTTTCCTTTAGGGCAAGAACGTTTTGCTAAAAACTTTACTGACCGACAATATCAACCCTATCGACTGCTAAGTCAGCAAGAGTTATTTATTGAAATGGCAACATTGTTATCCGCTCTGGAATTAGAAAAAACTATTTTTAGGTCTGATCATGCTTCAAATTACTTAGTCTTAAAGGGCATTTTAGGGAAAGATAAAGAGAAACTAGTTAATACGGTGCAAATGGCATTAGCGCATTCTACAGAAATTCCGCTTCGTCAAGAATGGCAACGAGGATTATAGCCAGTAATTCCTGTACACTAAAAAAGTTACTAATTAAAATAATAAACTCAAACAATATGTTAAGTTAGTTATAGTTTTATAGTCAGCTGATAAATGTAGTCCGTACTTTATTTACAGCACATAGCTCAGTCCACCATCAATAACGTTGATATGGCAAGATATATTGACTATAAATAAGGTTGACGTTAATTGATAATAAAGTCTGTTAATTTTGTTTTGTCGTGGTGGAGGATTCAGTTTTAATGAATAAATTTATTATTAAGTCTATTTTACTATTTTTTATTGTGATTGCTCCGCTACAAGCACTTCAACAATTATCGCCAACAAAAAATATTACTTTTTATACTGAAAACTATCCTCCTGCTAATTATTTAGTTAATGATAAGCTTAAGGGAATTTCAGTAGAGACCTTAAAAGCGTTATGGAAACATTTAGACATTGCAGAACAAGAAATTCTGGTTGTTCCCTGGGCACGTGGCTATAGATTTACCTTAGATAAAGCCAACAGCGCTTTGTTTACCGTTTCTAGAACTCAAGCTCGAGAAGGTTTATTTAAATGGGTTGGGCCTATTTTTCACTCTACTCATGTACTAATGGCCAAAAAATCAAAAAACTTTGAGTTCGCTAATTTAGGGCAAGTTTTTTATCGTAAAGTTGCCACCGTAGCAGGCGATATCTCAGAAATTTCGCTTAATCAAGTGGGTTTCCCTTCCTCTAACTTGGCAAAAGTCTCCTCCTTAAAACAAGCTTTTTTAATGATGCAATCAGATCGTGTCGACATGATTGTTATCTCTATACATGGTTTCGCTCATTTAGCAGAACAACTTGGCTTTGATGAAACTGACTATGAACAGGTCTGGCAGGTCAATAAGGTAGGTAACTACTTTGCTTTCAATATAAACACAGCCAATGACGTGATAGCACTATATCAAAAGGCCTTCGATGATATTGCACCGCAACGGTTAGCGATTAAAGCTACTTATGCTTTACCCCAAGCTGAGTATTAATGAATTAGCTATATTAAGTGTTTTGTTTATTGAGCACGCTATCAAACCTTAACTCGACATCATGATGCCTGGGCTAAATGGCAATATAGTTGCTGAAAGGTTAAAACTTAATCCTGAGACCATGTATATTCCAATTATTATGGTGACTTCGATAGGACGAGCATGCGGCTAAATTGACGGCACTTAAAGTAGGCGCTGATGATTTTCTTACTAAGCCAATCGACCGAGCTGAACTTATATTACGGGTTAGGAATATGTTGCGCTTAAAGGATTACAGTGATCTCCTTACAGAATACAACAATAAACTTGAAGACAAGGTTAAAGAACGTACGGTTAAGCTTGAAAATTCTTATAAGGAAACTATCATCACTATGGTCAGCGCTGCTGAATTTAAGGATGAGGAGACCGGGGCACACGTACGCCGTATTGCACACTATTCATATCTGTTAGGACGATTGCTTGGTCTGAGTAAAAAAATGAATAAAGCATTGTTTTATGCGAGCCCAATGCACGACATTGGTAAGATTGGTATATCAGATGCTATTCTTTTCAAAACAACGCCTTTTACACCTCAAGAGCGTGAGACCATGAACACGCATAGTGTTATTGGCGCAAAAATCCTGCAAAAGGGGGATTCTCCTTTTATCAAAATGGGCGCTGAAATCGCATTAAATCACCACGAAAGATGGGATGGCACTGGCTATCCTAATGGTCTTTCTGGTGAAGATATTCCATTGTCTGCTCGTATTATGGCGCTGTGTGACGTTTATGATGCGCTGCGTTCAAAACGTCCTTACAAGCCTGCTTTTAGTCATGAAAAGGCAGTAAAAATAATTATTGAAGGTGATGGTAGAACCATGCCTGAGCATTTCGACCCTAAGGTGCTTGCTGCTTTTGCCGCACATCCAGGGAATTTTGAAAAGGTCTATGAAAAATATAAAGACGACCACTAACTTTTGCATAAGTAACGCTGTTTTAACAACAGCATTAACCGCTATCATATATAAGTTTGATGGCAGCTAGTAGCTGTTGTTAAATGGCAGCATTAGCCGCTATCATATATAAGTTTGATGGCAGCTAGTAGCTGTTGTATTTCGCAACGTTAATTGAACGTTTTTGGAATGCTGTGCAGCAACTCATCATAATGGCTATAAACTTTAGGCATATCCATTTTATTGAGAAACTCAGAGCAGGTTAAGTAAGCTAATAAATAGCGTGCGTCTTCAACCCATGGTGGTAAGTATTTACCTGGTTGGCATAGCCCCATTTCCTCTAATTTGTATAATACTGGAATGTCTTCAATATCTAATTTTCCACAAAATAATAACTTAAGACAATCTGCTCGACCATTAGCGGCGATAGCTTTTAAGAAATTATGCACGCGGATAAGTCCTTCTAAGTAAACACCATCTTTAGTAAAGGGGGCGCCGCCAGTTAAAACACCCCCCCTGAAAACTCTCCGAGTATTTTCATAAGCTTGTGATTCATTGCCAATACGACCTAAGAAGTAGTCATACACTTCTAAAAAGTCTGCACCTTCAATCGACATTTGTATCGCGATAATACGGTCAGCTAGTCTGCGCAGTCTATCTAAATCGATAGAATTAGTGATATATTCAGAAAATACCGCCAAGCCTTCTTGTGTTTTAGTGGTCCCAGGATGACCAGCGGCTAATATTTTAAGGTGCGGCTGATTAAGTCCATTAATCGAAGTGGCAACATGAATATGGGCTTCATGATTAATGAGTTGTTGCGCGTCAAGATCAGTAAAACAGGCTGTCCTCCTAATCCGTATTAACTTTGGGTTTGCTAACGCGTTGGCAGATAGCTCATCAACCACTTCAACTTTTGGCGCATCTGTACCAAACATTTTAGTCACGGCTGCTTGCATTTGCTCAGCGATATCTGAAGCTAGATAACACATAGGTGGTGGACTACCAAAGTTGTAACTAGCATAACTACTAATTTGTTTGTCAAAAATATTCGCTAATTCAAGCGGTGTTGATTTACCGTCAGTAAATGGGTTGGTAGGTTTACCGTAAAGCGCCTCAGAAAATTCATAAAACTTTTTAGTGCCTACCGATCCCATCATCAAAGCACCATGTTCAAGCTTAGTTGAAATGCGCTTTAGCCATTCATCTATGTCTGAATTCCCCATCAAGCTTCTAGCTTCACTCACTAAACTTAAGGTTTTACTAGGATCAAAAGTAGGGTAGCTAACCTTAGGTAGCTCTTTACACTTATCCGCAAAGAATTTCTGTTTAATATCTCTATTCCATTCTAAATGGGTGAGTATTCTAATCGGTTGGCTAGCGCTGTATAGAATAGAACTTATCTGGCATATCCGTTCTTTTTCCACTTCTAATGTATTCATGGGTCATTAAATTCCATAGTCATTACGAGTTACTTACTGAGTTAACTCACAAAATTTTCGTTAGCACCAAAAATAAATCGTTATCTTATTGGTTTTGCTTTGTAAATTGGCGCATTAACACATGGTAAAGTTAAGGGTTTTTAAAATGATCTTTTGTTAATGTTTTAGCTGAGCCAACACCACAGCCGACGATTAAGTTCATCACGCTTTTAGCACTACCTTCAATGTGTTTAACATCTGCTTTAGGAGCAAAAATAACAAAACCATTAAATGGGCTAGGGCTAGTAGGCACAAATACCGCAAAATGATCCTCTAATTCGTCAGTAATATAACCCAAAACTAATTGTTCAGATTGAAATGCTTTAAGCATTACTGGGCGCGTAAAAGAACCACCATCTTTATTTTTAAACTGGCTCAGTATATCTCTTATCAGCGTATAACCAGGAATTGGAACAAGTAAGCGTTGTTCTAATTGGCCATGAACATAGCGTCCCCATACTGTTTGTACGAGTAGTCCTATGATAAAACACAATAAAAACACTGCAGTAAACGCAAGGATTTCAGCTAAAGGGATGTGAGAGACAAATTGTGTTGAGAAAAAAGTAGATATCGGTTCAAAGGCCATTGAAAGTGAATTTAATAGCCAAAAAGCGACTTTAAAGACAATAACAACGGGCAATAATATAACCATTCCACCAATAAATGCCGTTAATAAAAAGTTTTTAATATTTTTTAATATACTTAATAATTGCAAGTTAATATCCTAGATACGGTTGAAATAAGCGCAGATATGCTGAATGTTAGCGCAAGAAACATTTTTATACGTCATGTTTACATTGTAATGCTAAACAATCACTATCTTTATCAATAATCATTGACGAGTCGACTCTTACACCACTACCGGCATAATGGCCATTTGCGGTAAAAGTACAAACTTGCACATATTTATCCTCGACATAGGGCAAGGGGAACAATGTTTGGTAAATTTGCTCTCTTGTTTCAAAATTACCTGACTTTTCGGCAATCACTTGCTTGTTTTCATCTATTATCTTTATATTTGCACCACAGCGGCCAACGATTGGCTTACTTACGTAGCCAGTTTGCTTAAGTTCATCAGTTAATTCAAAGCTGGTATTTAACAAGTAGGGATGATTTGGAAATAGCATACATAGCACAGGTAAAATCGCTTTGTTGCTAGGAATAAGTGTCCAAAGTGGCTCAAAAACCATAATGTTATCGTTTAGTAGTACGTCAGATAAGCTAGGTTTATGCGGTTTTTTATGCTGAGCTTTATTAGTGACATCATCTTGATTTGCTCTTATTTCGTCAAGTGCAGTCTCCCACGCCCATGTTTTCCATATCCATTGAATCTTTATGCCGGCAGAATCTTCAATTTCATTATTTTCATTGCACGTTAATGAATCAATCCCTACCAATATTTTACATTGATGACCCGCCGCTTCTATGGCGTTTTTCATAAAGAGTGCATGATAGGTTTCTTCGGGGTCATCATCTTGTAATATATGAATAACGGAGTCGATAGCACGAGCTTGCCAAGCTTTAACTAAAAGGCTAAATAAGGCTGTGCCTGCATCAGTTCCACCTTTCACTTGGAAGTGTTTTAGCCATCTACCTTGTACTTTTCCAACCTCCATATAGCATGATGCCGAATCACAATTATATTCGTAGACCTTCAAGCCATGTTCAGACATTGAAAAATCAAAACGACTTGTTACTAATTGATTAGCGCGGTTAGACCATGAGCGCTTAATTTTTTCATTTAGATTTTTGGGTAAGCCGAATTTTTCCAATAGCTCTGGATGTTCCAGCACGTAATCGGTAGCATGCATAAACATTTGATGCAGTTCATCCGTGGCCGTTTCTAGTGCTAAATGAGCTTGGGGTGATATACGGTAATAGCGTAAAGCGCTTGCATCATCACATGAAAGTCTATGGCCAGCCATCATTTGAAAAAATGCATATTCGTCGTCATTGGCGAGGTTTAACCAAGGGGTATTGGCTTTATTTTGTGCTGGCGCAGTACAAGCTTCAATATTAAACACTGCGGGTTCTGGCAGAGAAAAAATCAGCGCATCTGTTTCATCATCAGTTTGTATTAACCACCCTAAAATGGTTGACCCATCAGAGGGGCAGTGTAGCCAGTAGTCGCCGTTACTGCCTAATTTTGCTTTTATTTCACGCGAATAGTTTTGCCCATTTGGCCAAGGTGCAAAGGCCATGTTTTGTTCGGCGATATGCACTTTATCGTTAAAAACTGCAGTGATAATAGCTACGTGACCCGTTTCTTCAAATTCTCCACCTTCATCCCAAATCAGTAAACTTCCTACTTCAGGTAATCTCTTTGCACCATTTTCAAAGGCATTTAAGGCGAGTTCGTTATTATTTACAATATCTCTCACGGAACGTAAATTAAATATTTCGTAAGCCATAGCTACATCGTTAAAAATATAACCTTTGTTGGTGTAAAGCCATCGACGAGCAAATTCAACACATTGCCATTTATGTCCCATATAAATATCATCTACATAGCTTCTAAAGTGACTACGCGATTTATAGATTAATGGGTCTACGGTATCATAATCGCTAGAATAAGCGGTTACATTGCCCATCGATATACCGATAGGGGTGCCAAAAGAGACATCTTGTATGTTTTTAATTTTAGTCATTTAGTCCAGACTTAAGTGGCTATTAGCGTAAAAAAAATGCTTTCGCTATAGCATTGCCCTTTAAAATAGTTGAGTGAAATAATGGTTAAGATGAACGACGAGCTCATTTAAACTAACTTTACATTAAGCTTAATATTCTGGTCAAGATCAGATTAAACTAACGGTATTTTTTACGTGAAATATAGAGCATAAGTAGCTATGAAGCTAACCTTGTAATATTTTTGTTTAAGCTAACGGATATAAAATAGCGAAGGCATTTTATCTTCGTGCAAAATTGATGAGTAATATTGAGGCGAGGATGATAAGAATAAACCACTAAACGTTGAGCACTTTTCGCTAATGGTTCGTCATCCTTAGAGTCGAGACTATAATCCGTAAATAACTCACTAGTTACCTAAGGTATACGATGCGAATATTTTTTCATAACGACCATTCGCTTTTAATTCTTTAAGGCCTTTATTGAAGGCATTTCTGGCTTTTTTATCATGAAAAAGAATATTATTAGGGCTTGCTCCAAAAAGTGGAAATTTATCCACTAATAAATGGGTATTGATTTGTCCTTCTTTTTGAATTTTAGCTCGGTAATGTTTAAATATTTGTAGGTCTAACTGAATGATATCGAAACGTTCTAGATATAACATTTTAACCTGTAATTCTTGATCATGATTCTCTAGATAAAGCGGGTTTTTGTTGGCCATTACGGCATACTCTCCACCCAAGTGTGTTTTGGCGCCTTGCCAAGACAATAAAGAGTATGAAGCTAGCTCATTCAAGTGAGTAAATTTATAATTATGCTTTTTTAATGCGAAGGCAAAATTTTCGTAAGCATAAGCTTCATCAGATAAGAAACCGGTAAGGTTTTCTTTGGTCATTGTTTTTAAGTTCATGTCACAGGCCGCATCAACATCCTTAGCTCTGAATGATGTTATTCGGCGAGCATATGGATAATAAATTGCTTCTATTTCATAGCCAGCTGGCTCTAAGGCCTCTCTTATTAAAGTTATTATTATACCGTCGTTAGTTTCAGGCATTACCCAAGGTGCAAGAGCATCACCAAAGGCAATGGTGATTTTTTGTTGAGCAAAGGAAGGCAGAGTAAATAACAAACTGATGATTAATAAAAATAGTTTTAGCTGCATATGTTAGTTAATAGGATAATAAATAAGTAAAATGAGTATAGACGAAAAATAGACGAAAAATAATTTTTCACAGCTGTTTATCAAACAAGTAAATTTTTTATGACACGAGACTGCAGAACTAGATAACTTTACTTTTAAAATTTTAGCGGACTTTATGCTATACTTCCTGAAAGTTAACCGCTTTTTTATACTTAACAATATATTTCTAACTACAAGGCTTGCCATGAAATTAACTGCTTTTCAGTCAAAAACATTATTGATACTTATCCCCTTAATATTATTATTATCGACAGCGATTTATTTCTATGGCGCAAATGAACCTACTTTGCCAAAAATGACAGTACAAGAGAAAAAGGCTCGCTTTAAAAATTTAATTATTCCTGCAATAGACGAAGTTTATGATGAACTTATGGTTCAATATCTTGACGTTTCAGAGTCACTTAAGTTAGGTAGTGATAACGATATGATAGAAAAACTGAAAATAGAATATAAAGCCAAAACTGATAATGAGCTGTTAATGGCACTTAAACCTCACCCTAAAAGTATTGCTATTGCACAAGCGGCAATGGAGAGTTCTTGGGCAACCTCTCGTTTTTTTAATGAAGCTAATAATATTTTTGGTGTTTGGTCATTCGATGAAGATGAACCTAGAATCGCGGCACTGAAAAAAAGGGGTGATAAAACCATTTGGCTAAAAAGATACCCTTCTATTAAAGCCTCGGTAAGGGGCTACTATCGAACCCTTGGACGCAGCGCCGCCTTTCAGAAATTTAGGCAATTACGACTAAAAACTGATGACCCCTACTCTTTAGTTAAAAAGTTAGACCGTTATTCTGAAAAGGGTGCAGAATATGGTGATGAATTAACCTCTATTATAAAGTTTAATAAATTTAATACTTATGACTAAAGTTCGGTTAAATTTATCAGTGTCGTCGAGAAAACTCGGTACTTAAGTGCCGAGTAGTTCAATCAAGTAAGGCTGATTTAAAGCATGCTGAAGTAGGTGTTCGTTATCTTCATCGTGCTCGATTTTATTTTTTGTTATCCTGCATAATACCTGCTCAACGTTATCCCCATTACCCGTAAAGACTTCAGCAAAGTTTATATCTTAGCTCCCCTATATAATTCTGATAATCGACAGGTATTTAATCGTGAATCTAAGCAGGTTCTCAAATGATAAATTTATCTGACGTAGACAAATTTCTGCTGTGGTTACTTTGAAAAATAGTATTCTGGCAACACATTGCATGAATCTTGTGTCACTCTATCTCGAACCCTTGCAAGGGTAACTTTATTATATTTGAGCTTATAGGGTTTTGAAGTCTATATTTGCGCTAATACATCTATGACAACACTTAAGGTAAAACACTCCTTAGCTAGAAAAATTTTACAGCGGCCTAAGGTCTCAGTGTTACCCCTTGATGTTTAATCATTAACCTAAAAGCACCGGGAGTTATCCCGTAGCGGCGTTTAAAGTGCCGGTAAAAATGACTAAGATTACTAAAGCCCGAAGCAAAAGCAATTTCGGTTATATCGGTGTTGGAACTAGCAAGGTTTTTAGCAACGGCATCACAACGCAGTTTTAAAAGGTATTCAATAAAGCTGAAACCGGTGTGCTGGCGAAATTGGCGAGCAAAATGACTTCTTGATAGATTAACTTGCTTTGCCACCTTATCTAGAGTGATATCCATAGTGTAATTATTGTTGATCCAATCTTGAGCATTGGTCATTCGCAAAGATGATTGTGCATTTGCTTGCTGCTCGTAACCGGCGTTGCTGATATGGATCAGTAATAGTCGTAAGTAGAGGTTCTCTTTTAAACAAACATTTAATGGTGAGCTCGAAATGGGTTGTATTTCGAGTTCATTGGCAATTTTTTGCATTCCTTGCGTACTGTGCTGGCTGCTTAAATTGAGATTGTTAGTTAAAAATCCTCCTTTAGATAACGTTTTTAAATACAAACTGTTGGCGGGTGTTGACAAGTTATCAAAGGACGGGGGAGCAATACATGCAAACAGTAATTTTGTTTCGGTGTTTTTATCTGTCGTGATTGAATGTTGATATTCAGCAGGGATAAAAACGGAATGTCCGCTTAAAAGTTGATGGCTTTCGTCATTAATCGTTATGCTTACAGCACCTTTTAAACAGACGACAAACTCATGGAGGTTATGCTGGTGTTGCTCGATATCTCGACGTAATACAACACAGGAGGTCCAAAGCATTAAAATAGTCCGATAGTATAATTATGTGGTTCAATCGTATGCGACGCCGGGAAATAAAGCTATTAAAATAATATATACTTAGCACTATTGTACTATTGGTTGCGGTCATCACGAATAAATCATGATAGCGATTTATAGTACAATAGTTGGCTTTAGGCTTTTATCTTAATGGGGAAAACTATGATTGTTGTACACCACCTTAATAACTCACGTTCGCAGCGGGTGCTTTGGGCTTTAGAAGAGCTTGGCGTACCTTATGACGTTAAGCGTTATGAGCGAGACCTAAAAACAAATTTAGCGCCTAACACCTTAAAGAAAGTACATCCATTGGGTAAATCTCCAGTGATCACTGATGGTAGCATTACTGTTGCTGAGTCTGGAGCCATTATTGAATACCTTGCACAAACTTATGGTGATGATTTTACTCCCGATATTGGCACAGAAGCACATCGCCAGTATATATACTGGTTACATTTTGCTGAGGGAACATTGATGCCACAATTATTACTAAAAATAATCTTTGAAAAAATATTGAAAAGTACGATGCCCTTTTTTGTTAAGCCAATTGCTAGAGGGATTGTGAAAAAAGTAATGAAAGGCTATGTTGGGCCAAATATTACCGGGAACTTAGACTTTATCGAAAGCCATTTAAAAAATAATCAGTGGTTTGCTGGAGAAGAATTATCTGGTGCTGATATTCAAATGAGTTTTCCTCTAGAGGCTTGGGTTGCCAAAAGTTCAAATGACAATAACTACCCAGAAATTACCGCTTACGTTAAGCGTTTTCAAGCCCGTTCAGCCTATCAAAAAGCCCTTAAGTCTGGAGGTCATTACGATTATGCTTAATAACAACTTATCATTATGGCGTTGTTAGCGTTTGGATATTTACCCGGGATGATTATTCATTGTAGCTGATACTGATAGAATAAATTCAGCTACAATCAATCTTCATCAACAATATATAGAGAAAAAGGCCAATAATCTCTTGAGAATTTTAAAAATCAGTCTGTTTATACTACTAAGCGTAGTCGTTTTATTTGCCAGTTATCTTTATGTTAATCAAGCACCTGATAAGTCTGTCGCTGAACTCAGCAAGCGCTGGGCTGCTGAGCCATCACAATTTATGCAGATTGCTGGTATGAATATACATTTTAGAGATGAAGGACCAAAGTCTGATGAAGATCCTATTGTCTTAATTCATGGTACGAGCGCGTCATTACATACATGGGATGGCTGGGTTGACCAACTAAAAACACAACGCAGAGTTATTCGCTTTGATTTACCTGCCTTTGGTCTAACCGGCCCCGATCCTAAAAATAATTATACTATTGAACATTATGCTGAAGTTGTTATTGCTGTGTTAGATAAGTTAAAGGTTAAAAAAAGTGTATTAGCAGGTAACTCTTTAGGCGGGTATATTGCTTGGGCTACCGCAGTGTTATATCCAGAGCGAGTCTCTCAAATAATTTTAGTCGACGCGAGTGGCTATCCTTTTAAGTCTGAATCTTTACCCTTAGCCTTTAAATTGTCTAAAAATCCGATAACGAGCCGGTTATTAAAAAACGTTTTACCTAAATCTTTGGTGAAAAAAAGTGTTGAGAATGTTTATGGAAACCCTGACTTAGTCACCAGTGAATTAGTTGACAGATACTATGATTTGACGCTTCGTGAAGGAAATCGTAACGCTCTAAAAGAACGCTTTAAGCAGACGGTCCCCGGGGATTTAGCCAAAAAGATCTCAACAATAAATGTACCAACGCTTATCATTTGGGGAAGAAAAGATAAGCTCATCCCCATCAAGCTTGCGATGAAATTTAAGAAAGATATTATCAACAGTCAATTAGTTGTCTTTGATGATTTAGGGCATGTACCTCACGAAGAAAACCCTCAGGCAACAGTATTAGTTGTTAAACAATTTTTACAAGATAACAAGTCTCAATAATCATTGCGATAACGCCAACTGGAATTTAGTGTAAGCCATTAACGATATCGTTAATGGCTTTTTTGTAGTAGATGGCGACCAAGATAAGACGTTGTAGCTCACTGTCAAAGTGCTTATCTTGACGAGAACATAATTCAGCAAGCACTTTAATTACCTTTGAGTAGTTGGTTGTGGCTAAGGGCTGTTGTTTACTTTCGATCTCTATTAAGGCCAATAATGCGGTAAGTTCGTGCGGCGCTAGCGAAATTAAATTTTGATTAGTCGATAAATAAACTTCAATGGGAGTTAAGTTTTCGTGGTCACGCTGGCAGAGTGCATCACGTAAGGTATTATTGCTGCCAAATAACATCATTGAACGTAAATAAATAAAGGGTGGGGTACTGGCGACTGCTTTATTGCCAGCGAATAAATAATGTAAAGCATTGCGCTGTCTGCGATCTGTTTTTGTAAAGTTGTCTTGTACCTGAAGGGCAGGGGTAAAAAAACTCAATGTGTCGTTGGTTTTAATTTGTGCGATAAGCGCAACAGGTAAAATTTTACTGGCTATTAATGTCGTGGTTAATTGTTGATAAAAATCAAACGATGCGACTTGCGCTATTCCTTGTTGAAATAGATAAGCTAATTGAATGATATTTTCCGACTCACTTGAAGCTAAATAATGTTGGCGTAAATCATTATCGTCATCTGCTGACAATAAAGCGATGAATGTCTGCATATTTTCCTTCATTGTAACCCTTGTTTAATACAAATAATTGGCTCAGTGTATACTCTAATTGTTTTGTTGTGTGGTATTTTAAAATAATAAAATTATTGCAGTCATTATCATTTGGTAAGCCAAGTAATTAAAAACCTCAGGCGATATTTAAACGTTATTATTACTAGGCCTATTGACGATTTGTAGGTGTTAGCTTACCGGTTAGCATTACTGGCACTCAGTGTTTACATTAAGGCTTTCTATAACAAGAAATAGAGAAAGCCTTACTTCTATCTATTATTTAAAGGCTAAAAAGTGGTGGTCCAGTAAAGTTAGCAAATGGTACAATTTTAATGTTTTTATAAGGCCAATGCACTGCTTTGTCTACATTATTATATGCATATTGTTAAAATTATTTTTATCCTCGTTATTTTAATATCTAGTGACTGGCTCGCGCTTTTAGCGATGACTTATTGTTAAGCGCCTAAAGTAAGTGTTTTATTTACATAAATTTAGCCGGGCTTTTCAAGCAATAGCTTGACCTATTAATAAGCCTTGATGTCAGTGGTGATTGCGACTAAATTACGCTCAAGCAACTTGCTAAGCACGCCTTTTCCAGTAAATATTGAATTAATCACTATAAGTGGATCCTATGAGCAATACTTTTACCAAACTTGTTAGCCAATTAACGCATTCATTAGAGCAAGAAGACGATCGTGAGCTGTTGATTTCAATAGAGAAATATCATCCGGCTAAATTGGGCCGATTACTCGAATCACTACCCAATAAATATCGCGATGATTTTTGGAGTTTGATCCCGGTTAATTACAAGGGTGAAGTCTTACTCTCAGTGCACCGCGAACTGCGCCAATTTTTGATTAAAAAAACCAGTGAAGCTGATTTACTTAAATGTTTATCGACGCTTCAAATGGATGAGTTAGCCGACATTGATGCTGATTTACCATTACCAGTAGTAAGCGCTATGGTTGAGGCCATGGATAGTCAGCGAAAAGAGCGTTACCAAACAGTGGCCTCTTTTCCTGATAATACAGCCGGCGGTATGATGGATGTTGACGCTACGGCGGTCAGAAAGGATGTTAGTCTTAAAGCCGTCTATCGGTATTTGTGTAAGTTAAGAAAAAAAGAAGGTATGTTGCCCGAACAACTTGACCAACTGGTTGTTGTTGACAGAAATAACAAGGTACAAGGAACCTTATATCTTAGTGACTTGGTTTCAATGGATAATAGCTTGTCGGTTGGCGATGTAATGAAAAACGATGTGCCCTTGATTGATTCGTTACAATCGGCCATTCAGGTTGCACAAATTTTCGAAGACCATGATTTAATCTCTGCGCCAGTTGTAGATGAAAATAATTTTTTGTTGGGTCGAATAACGGTTGATGATGTTATCGATGTGCTAAAACATAATTCAGAGCAGCGTTTATTGGCCTCCGCCGGCCTTAATGAAGAGCTCGATATGTTTGCCCCTGTTTCTCATATTTCTTTTAATCGAGCTATTTGGCTAGGCACCAATTTAATCACCGCCTTTGTGGCCGCTTGGGTCATTGGCTTTTTTGAAGCATCAATAGAACAACTTGTCGCGCTCGCGGTACTCATGCCCGTAGTGGCAAGCATGGGAGGCGTTACAGGTAGCCAAACGTTAACTGTCGTTACTCGTGGTATTGCGCGCGATTTAGTCAGTAGTGCCAATATTGTTTCGCTGACCATTCATGAATTAAAAGTCTCTTTTATTAATGGCATATTATGGGCTGCAGTGGTCTTTTTAATTACAATTTTATGGTATGACGATTGGCAGTTAGGGGGCGTTTTTGCGCTGGCTCTTTTTGTTGTGAGCCTTACCGGTACGCTTTCAGGTGCGCTTATTCCTATAATATTGAAAAAACTGGGTGTAGACCCAGCCATTGCGGGCGGTGTTATTTTAACAACCATAACCGATGCGGTTGGTTTTTTAATCTTTTTAGGGACTGCGACTTATATTTTGATTTAATTAGCCTTGTTTTAATCATCAGCAGAAGGCCAATAAGCCGCACCCTGGTGCTTATGTAAACTACTTTTACAAATAAGTTTGACTGACCCAATTGGATTTACCTGTTATTATCGCTATTATTAACTCTAGTTAACAATGTACTTAATCAACCCCTGTTTAAGTACTTAATAACAAAACAGTGAATGACGAAAAATAAACTGAGCGACTATCACAATGCCTTTAAACATTGATTGATAAGTCGATCCTATACTAAATTTTTATGAGAAATAACACTTGAACAACGTCCATATACCAACAGTTATAACTAAAACCTTATGCTTAATCCTGCTTTTTTTACCTCAGTTATTAATGGCTGAAGAAGTAAGTGTCGCCACAAAAAAAGAAAAATCTATTCTAGAGAAAAGAGAACAAGCGCTTTTGAAAACAACCGCTAACCCCTTTGCTATTTCGCAACATAGATTAAATTACCTACTGCCAGTCTCCTATATTAGTAAACCAGGTACCCGCACGGTTGAAGAGTTAACTAATGATAATGTTGATAATGTAGAGGCTAAATATCAAATTAGCATCAAGTTTCCTATATATTTACCAACGACTGATGCTTCAGGTCTGTACTTTGGTTTTACCGCAGTATCGTATTGGCAATTGTACAACAGTGAGGCATCTAAACCTTTTCGAGAAACAAATTACGAACCTGAATTATTTTACAGTTGGCAACAGAATCACAGCATATTAGGCTTTGAGTTTAATCAAGTTCAGTTTGGCATCAATCATCAATCCAATGGTCAAAGTGGTCTTTCATCGCGCAGTTGGAACCGAGTTTTTGCTTCGTTAGTGTTTAGTGACGAAAGTGCTTTTTATTATATAAAAGCTTGGCATCGACTAGCTGAAGATGAAAAAGAAACACCACTTTCTGTGATTGGTGATGACAATCCAGATATTACAGACTATCTTGGGCATATGGAATTTGGTGTTGGTACTCAGCTAGGCAAATTCAACCTTTTCACTGCGGTGCGAAATAATCTTAAATTGAGTGATAATAAAGGTAGTGTCGAACTAAATCTTTCTTATTCATTGACTGAAGGTTATGACTTCTTGATACAGTACTTTAATGGTTATGGTGATTCACTTATCGACTATGACCGTCATCAACAACGCATTAGTTTGGGTATGCAAATGAAATTTTTATAAGTAATGCAACGCCATCAAGTGTAATTGCCTACTCTTGCTAAACCGTTAATTGTTAGCCCACCCTTAAGTTTGTCGAAAGTTTGGGCTGCAATGTTTAATAGTATAATATCCCCTCTCTTAAAGTTATGACTTTAAGCTTGCATCACTGCACCAGCCCATTATCCGGAAAAAATATCATGCGAGTCGCCGTTTCTCAATTTGCCACCACTTTGGATGTTCAAGAAAATCAAGTAACCTGCCTGGGTATGATAAATGAGGCGGCCGTCTGTCAGCCAGCACTCATAGTGTTACCTCAATTTTGTAATACACTTTTTTGCCATACCGAACCAGGGTACAAGGACCGTAGTCAGGCTTGGCATCAAGCTTTAGACATTGACGGTCCTTTTTTACTGGCTATTGCAGAACAAGCCAAAAAGCATCACTGCTACATCGTCATAAACGTTACTTTAAGGCGATATGCTGCAAGTAGCTGGTCACCTGAACAAAAAAAGGATGCGATTAAAGCAGGTGTTAGTATAACCACTTGTTTATTTTCGCCGTTTGGGCAACGCCTTGACCAAGTCGATAAACAAAAATTAGAAGGTCATGAAAATGATTTTTTTATTAATGCAAGTCAGGCGTCTACGTTAACTTTAACGCCGCTAGCAAAAATTGGACTGTTAATGGGTAATGACACGATGACCTTTAACACCTCTCGTGAATTAGCTTTGCAAGGTGGGCAATTATTCTGTAATTCAATAAGCACATTTTCCTACGATCAAAGTCACTTACATGACCCAGCTCGAGCGTGTGAAAATAAAGTATTTTTGGCCACAGCAAATAAAATTGGTCGATTGTCAGCAACGGGATCTCTAAGTGGCGCAGGCCAAAGCCAAATAGTTTCTCCTGAGGGTAAAGTACTCGCTAAAATGAACCATAATGAAGCAGGTTTTGTGTTTGCTGATCTTGATTTAGAAAACTCTGCGATAGCACCCAATAACAAATGCCGACCTGATGGCAGCGATGTCTTTATGCAACGACGCCCTGAACTTTATCAAGCGCTAACATTACCGATAAAAAAGCTGGCTAAGCATATGAATAATGACAAGGTTCCCGAAACGGCGAATGTCGCAATATTTGCAACCTATAAGTCTAATGAACAAGCCATTGAAGATGTTTGTTTTTACATTGAAAACAACCTCAGTGATATTATTCAATTGCCTGAGTTATTTTTTATTGCAGATAAAACCATAACGAATAATGCTGAGCAACTCGCCGATATAGCCTCTTTGAGTAAACAACTCATTATACAAATCAGCTCAGTACTGAGACCTTTTCAATATGTGTGTACTAGTTTAGTGATTGATGGCGCACATCAGGCGGTGTTAATAAGCGAACAGGGTTTATTGGCAAAACAGCAGCAATTACACTTTTGCCAACGATACCAGTGGACACCACTTGGAGATGCGTTAACTCTTGTAGAATTACCGTTAGAGCAAGGTAATATCAAGCTTGTTATGCTAACAGCTGATGATGCAACCATACCTGAAATAGTTAACGTAGCGGCGTTGAATCAAGTTCACTTATTACTGGTGCCTTTTGAAATTCAAGAGCCAGGTGAGGTTGAATATTGCTTGTTATCGCGTGCCGCAGAAAATAGAATTTGTATTCTTGCCGCGAGTCGTGAACAGAGCTTCGCTGCGGGCTGCTTATCGGTCGATTCACATAGTGATAACGCCAATAAAAATGCCAATAAAAAGAAACAAAAACTACAAAAGTCCACGGGGTTTATTGCCAATTTAAGCTCAGGCGCTACCTTAATATCTGAACGCATGTCAGCTAAATTTACTGGCTATATTAATCAACCACTGGTTAAATACCAACAGGGAAAAATCACTAAAGCATTAGTCCATCCTATTGCCAGTTGCTCTAAATAGTGGTAAGTGCTTACTAATTTTGGATGCACCATCATGTAGTATTTATTGCCAGTGAATATCATTATTTTATTTTTTGTAACGTAAACCATAGCCGATGGGGAAGAGTGGTTTAGTGTTGTTTTTCTTCTTTTCTGTCGAGGTTTTTTGGGGCCAAGAAAAAGACAGTTTTCCCTGGAAGTTAAACTCACCAAAGAGCATATCACTAACACCTTGACCTTCTGAGCCAGGAAGCCAAGCAGCAATGAATGCTGCTGACTTATCTAACTCGTCATTAATGATTAATGTTCTCCCTGAGATCAAAATAACAACCAGGGGTATGCCCTTATCACTAATATCTTTTATCAATAGATAGTCTTCTGGGTGTAACTGTTTTAATGCTAGTGAGTTGCCATAGGGCGCTGAAATATTTACTTGACCGTTTATTTGTGATCCTGCCTCTATTATAAGGTTTTCACAATCTCTGATATCACCATGGCCTTCTGCATAAGGGTACTCACCGATCACCACCACAGCGATATCATGATCTTTTGCCGATATTGCTGAAACATCACTATCACGCCTTAATACCGCATTGGGCGCAACCGCTGAAATACCTTGCCAGACAGAAGTGGCTCCTTCAAATTGATCGTTTCCTGATACACCTTGCCAATCAATGGTAAACCCTCCGCACTGATGACCGATATTATCAGCATTCTTACCCGTAACTAAAATTCGAGCCTGCTTTTTTAAAGGCAGGATGTTTTTTTTGTTTTTTAACAGCACAAGTGACTTTCTGACAGCTTCTCGTGCAATATTCCTATGCGCACTAGCACCAAAACTAACATCATTTGCCCAAATCCTTTCACTGGGACGAGGCGAATTAAATAAGCCGCTGGCAAACTTTACTGACAATATCCGACGGACGGCGTCATTGATTCTTGAGATAGGCACAGTTCCTAATTCAACATGATTATGCAGATGGTGAATAAATTGCTGCCAGTTTTCGGGGAGCATAAACATATCGATGCCGGCATTAACGCCTTGAGCAACCGAGAGATAAAAATCATCACAGAGGTAATCAATACCATTCATGTCAGAAACAATGAAACCAGAAAAATTCAATTGTTGTTTTAGTACATCCGTGAGCAGATACTTATGACCATGGCACTTGTTGCCATTCCAACTATTAAATGACGCCATAACTGTCATTGCCCCCGCTTTTAAAGCGCTTATGTAGGGGCTAATATGAGTATTGTTGAGTTCTTGCCAAGAAATATTAGCATCACCTTGGTCAATGCCATGCGTTGTAGCTCCATCGCCAACCCAATGTTTGACACAAGCGATAACGCCTTCACCAGCGAGCTTTCCATGAAGGCCGTTGATAATTTCACTTGCGTATTGATTGATTAATTCTGGCGTTTGAGCGTAGCTTTCATAGCTGCGACCCCATTGATTATTTTGTGCAACAGCGAGGTTGGGTGCAAAGACCCAATCGACGCCACTCGCTAATACCTCTTTTCGTGTGACTTGTGCAATACGTGCTATTAAATCAGCGTCGGCGGCAGCACCTAAACCGATATTGTGTGGGAAAATTGTTGCTCCCTTAAGATTATTGTGACCATGTATGGCATCAACACCATAGAGTAAGGGGATTGCTAAATGATTTTCGTCACTAACCATTGATGCTTGCCAATAGCTATCGGTTGTTTTTAGCCAACTATTAAGATCATTATTTTCGGGCAATGAACCTGCGCCACTCAATACTGAACCTAAATGGTACTTTCTGACATCATCGGGCGTACAGCTCAGTCGTTCAGCTTGGGTCATTTGTCCAATTTTTTGTGCTAATGTCATTTTTGACATTAGCTCATCAACTTGTTCCTTTATTGACGGCTGACTAAGTAGTGGCTGCATAGTATTGAGTTATCCTGACATTATTTAATTTCTTCATTTTGCCAATTTTATTTTAATGTCATTTGAGTGAGCTAAGCAGGCACGTAAAACGCTCTATCTACATCCTTAGCGTTGCTTAGTTGCTGACAAATATTTATAGGTATTACATCTTCTCAAATGAAATTAAAAATATAAATTTAAACGGTTAATTAACCTTAGCCTTATTATTTATAAATTAGTTTACTTTGACAGACTATTACGAATGTAAATGGATACAACTAAAATACGGTAGGGTGGACTTATTTCGAGGTTATTGGGATTTTATCAATTTTTCAGTAAATACTTTTATTGGACTTTTGAGCTAGTAGAAAAAATTATATAAATTCAAAAAGCTCATTGTGACCATTTCATCGCCCCATAATGACCGACTCATCGTTTTTATATTGTTTAAGATTTACAATTATATAGTGTCAAATGACATTTATAATTGAAACCTTTCACTAAATTTTAATTAGGCTAAAGTTTCATTCAATAATCATTTTAACGGAATAGCGCTTTATGAGTACGCAAGAACATTATCAAACCGCGACTGAAGATAAAATTTCCACGCTAAGAAAAATTATCTATGGCTTTGGCGCTTTCGTAAATAACTTATTAGGTGCGGCAATTGGTACTATGACCATAGTGCTTAACTTGGGTTTAGGTATGAATCCAGCTTTAGTCGGTTTGTTAGGCGCATTGCCTCGTTTGGTCGATGCCTTTACCGATCCGCTAATGGGCTATATTTCCGATCACACAAGATCAAAATGGGGTCGACGCAGACCCTATATATTCTGGGGGGCTATTGTCGCAGGTATTACTTTTGCCTTGTTATGGCAATTACCGAGAGGCCAGAGTGAAGAATTTTACTTTTGGTTCTTTTTAATTGGTTCTATCATTTTTTATCTAGCCTACACTATTTTTGCAACACCATGGGTCGCATTAGGTTATGAATTAACGCCAGATTATCATGAACGTACCAGTATCATGGCTGTGCAGAATTTTATGGGCCAATTTGCGTGGTTATTTGCACCTTGGTTCTTACTGTTTATGCAAAATGAATCGCTGTTTAGCGATATGATTGAAGGTGCCAGTTGGTTAGCCGTCATTATTGGGCTATTTACTATTATTGTTGGTATTTTACCAGCAATATTTCTTACTGAACGCTTTACACCCATAGCAACTTCAAAAACGATTATTGACCCGAATGCACCACCAATAAAACCAAGAAGCTTGAGTTATGCCGTTACTGATTTCTTTAAAGGCTTTTTAATTACACTTAAATTTAAGCCTTTCCTTAGTTTATGTGGCGCAACCTTTTTAGTGTTCAACGGCTTTATGATGGTTTCAGCTTTCCAAAGTTACGTGATTATTTATTATGTTTTTGGCGGCGATCAAGCATTAGGTGCTGAATATGTTGGTTGGGCGGGTACGGTGTCATTTATTTCAACGTCTTGTGCTATTTTTATTGTCACTAAGTTATCAAGCTGGTTAGGGAAGCGAAATGCTTTTTTCATTACCATTGCCATTTCTATCTTTGGTTATGCACTTAAATGGATTTGTTTTACACCGGATAATCCAATGCTAGTGATTATTCCACCTATATTTTTCTCTTTTGGTTTAGGCGGCTTGTTCACCTTAATGGGATCTATGGTTGCTGATGTCTGTGATCTTGATGAATTAGAAACCGGTGAACGACGTGAAGGTATGTTTGGCTCAATTTATTGGTGGGTTGTTAAATTAGGCTTGGCTGCGGCGATGGCAGCTGGTGGATTTTTACTTCATGCAACAGGTTTTGATGTTGCGTTAGCTGGAGCTCAATCTGCTGATACGCTGTTTTATATGCGCTTAGCTGATGTACTTGTGCCTGTACTTTGTTCAGTGGTTGCTATTTGGATGGTCGCTACTTACCCTATTACTGAGAAAATGGCTCATGATACCCGGAGTAAACTTGAGGCACGTCGAGGAAAAATGGCGGCTGAAGTGAATGCCTTAGATGAAAATACTGACGGTGTTACGCCTGTCTAAGGCACTTATAAATTGTATATCTACATAGTTAACCATGTAGATATACAACCCGCTTTATTTTTGTGAGATCTTTATTTTTTTAGTTAAAATAAATACGAAATAAAATAAAGTAAATTTTTTTAAGTTATTGTTTTAAATAAATTAAAATGATTTTTTTGTATGGGTGATAACAAAAGCTTATCATGAGTACTTGTTTATATCCCTTATCCATTTCAACTTTTCCTACCCCCCCTTTGACCGTATTTTGATGCTGTTTGACCAATAATTGTGCTAAAAATATTCAAGTCTGAACATGGCTATTTATAGGATGCTCGACAGTAAGATAATTCAAAAATGCAGAGTTAGCGCTTATTGATATAAGTGCAGCAGTACTGTTTATCTTTTGGGAACGTTATAAACCAAATTATTCATTAAGCCGGTTAATCATTGACTTAATTGAATATTTTAATATAAGAATAATAAAATAATGAGCAAATTAACATTAAATCTTAGTGCACTAACAGGAGCTTTAAGTGTTTTTTCAAAAAAAATGCTTTCATTGTTATTAGTCAGTACGCTAATAAGTTGTGGAGGTGGGTCAACTCCAACAGAAAAAGAGACTATCAATGCAGATACTGATAACGACGGAGTATTCGACCAAGTCGATTCGTGTCCTAATACATTAGCCAATACCAATGTAGACGCGAGTGGTTGCGAAATCATTATTGTTAGTGTCGATACGGACAGTGATAATGATGGTGTTAAAGATGCAGCTGATAGATGTCCTGAAACTCCAGATAATACAAGGGTAGACAGCTCTGGCTGTGCGGTCATTGAAGAGGTTGTTGATGTGCTTGTTCAAGCAGAAGATTACATCAGCTATTTTGATACCACAGCGAGCAATGAAGGCGGAGCAAGTTACCGTAATGACGCTGTAGATATCGAAGTTACCACTGATGTGGGCGGCGGTTACAATATTGGTTATACCCAAGCAACAGAATGGCTAGAATACCCGGTAACCTTAAGTGCTGGGACTTATACCATTAGCAGCCGCGTGGCTTCAGATTCAGGCGGTGGTAATTATACGCTGTCGATAAATGGCAATACAATTGGTAGTGACAATGTTGCTAGCACGGGGGGATGGCAAACCTTTGAAACCCATGTGGTTAATTCGTTTTTAACGACAAGCGGTACTTTTACCTTACGATTAGCGATAAACGCAGGTTCATTCAATATTAATTGGCTGCAAATAACAGCGGTTATTGATGATGATTTAGATGGTATTGGTAACGACCTAGATTTGTGTCCTGATACGCTTGAAAATGCAGAAATTAATGAGGTCGGGTGCGCGGACTCAGATGGTGATGGCGTGTTTAATAATCTGGATAATTGTCCAGATACACCTATCGGGACCTTTGTGGATTTTCTCGGCTGTGAAGCCGTAGAACAGTTAATTGAAGTGGCGTTTAACAACGATATTCTTGTTGGTGGTGAAGACAGCCAAAAGCCAGGTTTTAGTTTATATACCTTTGATAATGACATTGGATCTGACGGCAGTAATTGCAACGACGGTTGTGCGGTTAATTGGCCTCCACTTTTAGTGGCTGATGGTGTCGCTTCTGGTGTGCCAAATTTATCAATCATTAATCGAAATGATGGCACAACACAAGCTGCCTATCAGGGTAAACCGTTATACTTTTATAAAGGTGACACCGAAAAAGGAACCACTGAAGGTGCGGCTATAGCGGGTTGGAACCTTCAAGCATACGGACTTTTTGGTGATATCGTGCCACTTTATACCTCTAGCACGGCACAAGAACATGCTTTAATTTATGAAACTAATGATGCTGTGGTCACCAAGTTTGCTGATAGAGGACGTGATCGTCATGCTAAAGAAGATCAATTTCAGCAATACGATCATTACCTTTCTCATTATTGGACCCATAGAACAGCACGCTATAAATTCACCGATTATGTGGCTAAAGGCGGCTCATCTATTTTAATTGAATGGGTAACACAATGGCAGCTTGAGGCGTTAGAATTTAGAGCATGGTATTCAGGAATGAATACTGTTGCTGAATACCATGGTAATTATGAGCCTAACGTTGTGACGGTCGGTCACGGTAGTTACGACGACGACCTTGTGCAAACAAGTACAAATGGCGATCAATATAAATATTCAGTAACCATTAATGAGTTTCGCGGACTTAATGGCAGCATAGAAACCCTCAGTATTGGCCAACACATGGAAATTGAAGTCAGTCAGTTTTTATTAGGCGTTCCAGAGGGGCGGTCAAATTATTACGGCACAACTTATCTTTACCAAGTCGGTAAAGGTGGCATGGCTCCTTGGAAAACAGTCGGAGATTTTGATGATAAATCATCAGAGCGTGAAAACTCACATCCTATCGCTAAACAAGGTTGGTTAGGTGGTGATACCACATTACCTTATCAATATACTAATGAACCTAATGACCACTTCATGCAAATGGCGACTAATTTATCAAGTTTAAATGGGCAAGCGTTCGTTTTAGGAAGACGTATTCATCATACCTCTTTTGTTGATGGTAAACATGATGAAGACCCAGCCAATGGTGTTTTTTCAGAAATGGTAGGTAAGTCAGGTACACATTTTGTTAATCATAGTTGCGCAAGTTGTCATGAACGTAATGGTAGGGCAGCTCCGGCACCAATTGGCGAGGCATTAGACAAATGGGTCTTTAAAATTGCTGATGCTGATGGTGAACCCGATGCCCAGCGTGGCGATGTTTTACAGCCATCGAATATGGGAAGTGTACAAAGTGAAGGAACGGTAGCTATTGAATCATGGACTGAGGTGAATGGTTTACGTTCACCTAATTATAAGTTTTCAACGGGTACGCCAGAAAAATTCTCAGCACGCATTGCACCTCAACTCGTTGGCCTAGGATTATTAGAAGCAATTCCTGAAGAAACTATTTTAGCGATGGCTGATGTCAATGATGAATTTGCTCCCTTTGGTATTTCAGGTAAAGCGCAAAGTGCTATCGATCCCGAAACCCAAGATATTCGCCTTGGGCGTTTTGGTTGGAAAGCCGCTACATCAAGCATAAAGCATCAAGTTGCGGCAGCGTTTAATACTGATCTGGGGGTGATGACCTCTGTACTACCATCACCAGATTGTGGTTCTGCTCAACAAGAAAGAAATGAATGTGGTCATGACCAATCTGAAATAAGCGACCAGCACTTGAACAATTTAGTGAAATACATCGCATTGTTGGGTGTACGAGCGCAACGTGGCCTTGATGATCCTCAGGTACAACAAGGACAAGCGTTATTCTCAAGTATTGGTTGTGTGGATTGTCATACGCAAACATTACAAACCAGTATCTATCACCCGTTTACAGAACTAAGAGATCAAACTATTCATCCTTATACCGACTTACTGTTACATGATATGGGTGAAGGTCTTGCTGACAACTTAGGTGAGGGCAACGCTACAGGGGCTGAATGGCGAACAACACCGCTATGGGGCATAGGTTTGTCGGCTTGCGTTACTGGAGGTGTAGAAAACCCAGTTGGCGGCCAAGGTAATGAAGTTTGTACGCCCGAGCATAGTTATTTGCATGATGGACGGGCGAGAACGATTGATGAAGCAATTCTCTGGCACGGTGGGGAATCAGAAGCTTCTAAAGTTAAGTATGAAGCACTTTCTGATGCTGACGAAGCTTCATTAATAGCCTTTTTAAAATCACTATAAAATCAGCAGCTTATTAAATTGATTATCGATTGATTTAATAAGTTCTTTTAAGAAAAAAGAGAATAATAATGAACCAATATTCAGTTTATCCGTGCAATGTTAATTCAATGCTAAAGAATATCAGCTTTAAAAGTCGACTGTTTTTAATTAGTTTGCTGAGTTTGTTAATAACGACACCTACTATGGCAGGTTGGGAAGTTAACTATATAGATACTTTTTCAGGGGACAGTGTTAATTGGCAAAATTGGACGGCCCAAGTCGATGCCAACTTTAATAATGAAGTTCAATGTTATACCGATGATGATAGTTCCATTGATAAGAACTTTGATGTCTCTGATGGCACCTTAAAAATAATCGCCAGAAAACAGCAAACTAATTGTGTAGGCTTGAATAATCAATCTAGAGATTGGACCTCCGGTCGAATTAACGGTAAAGATAAACGTGAGTTTCTCTATGGCAGAATAGAGTCAAGAATTCGTTTTCATAACCTTGAAAGGGGTTCTTGGCCGGCGTTTTGGATGTTAGAGAATCGTATTGCTGAAAGCCCCCGTAAAAATGATGATGACTTTGTTAACTGGCCCAACCCAGGTGCTGGCGAGATTGATGTCTGGGAATGGTTTGCCAATAGCCCGAGTACTTATATAACTAACTTTTTTAATACCGGCGGCGGCTCTTGCGGTAATGAAGTGAGATTCGCTTATCCGAATGGCGCTAATGATGTACTCGATTGGCATGATTACGCGATAGAATGGGATGAAAACAACATATCATTTTATATGGATGATACCTTAGTCACTGCGCATAATGTATCGAATTGTCCACAATATAAAGAACCGATGTTTGTTTTACTCAACGTTGCTATGGGGGGAAATCTAGGTGGGGCGATAGACCCAAGTCTGCGTAAAGTCACCATGGAAGTGGATTATTTGGCGCATTGTACTGCTACCAATCAAAATAATGCCCAGCGCTGTAATGAAAATACGCCCCCTGTTTATGCTGATGATGATAACGACGGCATAGAGAACAACCTTGATCAGTGTCCAAATACTCCATCAGGAGAAAGTGTTGATGAAAAGGGCTGTTTCGAAGAGATGGTTAATATATCTCCTGAAGTTTCTTTGTCGATAACACAGAATAATGTGGCGGTGTCATCAGTTGATATTAGCGGAGGTTTAGTCACAATATCTGCTAACGCCACCGATGAAAATGCTGACGATATCCTTTCTTATGTTTGGCTTATATCCGGTACTATTCCATCACCTATTATCGACGGTGGTCTTGTTAGTTTTGATCCCTCTTCTATGTCCGGCGGGAATTCATATCAAGTAGACTTGACCGTAACTGACAACGGTAACCCAAGACTTTCAGTAAGCAGCACTATTAAATTTAGCGTTAACAACATGCCGCTTGACGCTGGCGATGATGATGAGAGGGGGAAAAGTAGTGGTGGTTTATTCAGTTATTTACTACTGCTGATGTTGATAGTATTTAGGCAGAAGTATCTTAAACAAAATATGTTCAATTAGGAGAACTTTTAATAACAAGGTTGATTTATTAGGATATCAGTATTAACACCGGCATTGGTTAGTTATAATATTGATTGAATAAGTTGCTGATGCAGCATTATATTATTTTATTTATTTGATGTTCTGCTTTCAAAGTAACTCGTGCTGACAAGTTTTAAGCGATAGTGTGTTCTTTGTTAACTTATTATCTAACGAATATAGACAATCCACACTAGAAATATACCTAAGGGCAGGACATAGATTTGACTATAAAGTGGCAAGATCTCATCGAAAAAGCATGGAATGATAGAAAAGTCTTAAATGAATCAGATGAATTTGATTCTTGGCGTGTTTTCCATGGTTACACCGAAGGAGCGCCGGGTGTAGTTATTGAAAAATTTGGTACTATGGCCTTGGTCGAATTTAAAGACGATATTCGTGAGGACCTTGATGTAATCAAAGATGCACTATTACAGTGTTTTCCCTTCACGCTTATTATGGCAAAAGGTGATCAAACTCTCGGGTTACGCTTAAAGAATAGAATGTTCTCGCTTCATGGCGATATTGCTGATGCGCCAGAATTTACCAAAGAATACGGGGTCTATTATAGTTTGCTTGCCGATACGATGCATAATTGTGGTTTATATCTGGATGCACGTCCCGTTCGTAAGTGGTTAGCTAATAATAGTGAAGGCCGTCGCGTATTGAATTTATTTTCATTCACGGGCAGTTTGGGTATAGCGGCTTTAAAGGGGAACGCGAAGGCAGCAATTCACCTGGACAGATCGAAAGCGTTACTACCGCGTATTGAAAAAAGCTACGAAAAAAATGCTATGGAATTTGGCACTCGCAGTTTTATAAAGGGTGATATCTATAAGCATTTACCTAAGGCAATAAAAAGTGGTCAACAATTCGAAGGCATTATTTTAGATCCACCACCAACCGTTTATAAGTCACCTTATGCAGAGCATCAGCCTAAAGGACAAGATTTTTCTAAATTGGTGAGTATGTGTTCAAAGCTTTTAAGTCAGGGCGGTTGGTTGATTTGTTTATTTCATCGTTATGATGCAACGTGGGATGAGTCAGATGCTGAGATTATTGAATCATCGGGTCATACTTTGAAAATGACAGAACGGTTTACTAGTGAGTGTGATTTTCCCGATGATAATGTTGACCGCAAGTTAAGAGTGACCGTATTCGAAAAAATTTAAGATAGATAATACCAACAAGTCATTACCCCTGATAAGTGAGAGGTAATGACTTGTTTAATACTTTGCTGCTGCACAATAATAAATTGCAGACCTTTGCCGAGCAAGGTATACAGAAAGTTTTGTGGATTCTTGCTGTCTAGTAGATAAATAGTATCCATAATATCAACAAATCAGTCTAACGCGCCTATCATTAATTTTAGTTATTATTTTTTGACATTACATGTGAGCTATTACTTATTTTCTTGAAAAGAGATGAAAATAGTTTATGTCTTCAATTGCCGGTGTGTTACTAAACTTACCCGCGAGTGATCGCTTAGCCGTTAAGGTACTTGTCATCAGAAGATAAGCGTTTAACGTTAGCTTTTAATTTATCTACTGGCTTAAAAATATTAAATCAACAAGGAGTGAAGCTATGACCAATCCTTTGATTATTAACATACTGGGATATTTAAAAAAACAAAACAGTGCTTGTTCATTAATTGATTTAGTCAACCTTTGCCAACAGGATTTCTTGCTACTGATAAAAAAGGATGTTGACCCTCAAATTGCCATATTTCAAAAGAATTTTTTTGTTATGAATGCGCTTTATCAAATTCAACGAGATATTAAAAGTGAGGGTTTTTTACTGACTATTTTCCCATTAGAAATTTGTTTAGTGCCAAATCATGCTGCAGCAAAAAGTACCTTGGCTATGCGCGATACTGATCTAGCCCATTACTATTTAAACTGGTCTAACTTAAATAACATTACCCTTGCAGAAGTGGAGTTACTCTTTTCCCATTTTTGGCAAAGATACCGCGCAGTAGATAAGGTTGCTGCTGCTCTGACGACGTTAGGGATAGATAAAAATATTGATTGGTTTGGGATACGTCGGGCCTATCAGAAGAAAATTGCCATTACCCATCCCGATAAAGGTGGCTGCGCGGCGGATTTTATCGAAATTCGTCAAGCTTATGAAGTATTAAGTTTGCGCTATCATCGCAAAGAATAATTTTACGGTTGGTGATATTAAACGACGTGAATAAACTGATATTTGTTGAATTGCAAAAATAGTTTTTAATATCTGTAGTTGGATAGCCAAAGCGCACATTTTAGACGGAGAGGGATGTTAGTGCTGATTGATTTTAAAGCGACTTAGTGCTAAGTTTTGTTGATAGAATGCGCTTGTATAACGATAAGCCTTCTAATCATCAGTTAATGAAATGTGTTCTCAACACACGACTCTATTATGGATATATTACGGGTAATGCTATTGACTGAGATTTATTAATTTCCCAGTAAGATATTCAAGATAATACTTAACTTATACTCACGACATGAAGAATAAAAATTAATAATATGAAATTAAGAATTACCTTTTATCTGCTATTAACTTTTGCATTTATTCACAGTTTTCCGTCAGTTTCACAAGAGCTGGACAATGAGCCGTTAGGTGTTATTACCGTTGTTGCAACTGAAAAAGACTTACCCTTTAGCTTTAAGCTTCCCAATGGCAATCCTAGTGGGCTTTATGTTGAGTTTTGGCAGCTCTGGTCTAAAACTAATAATATTCCTATTCGCTTTGTTCTATTGCCCTTTGAAGACGGTATAGCGTTGATCAAACAAAAGAATACCTTACATGTTGGGCTCTTTAAGAATCAGCAACGACAACAGTGGGCTGATTTTTCCTTACCTATCCATAATGTACAAACAGGTATCATTTATAATCGCTCAATTGACAAAAAATCTAAGCTAAGAGAATTAAGTGATATTAAGATAACTAGTCAATATTTTAGCTTTCAAGAGTCCTACCTTAAGGAAAACTTTGCTAGCTTTGAGCAATCAACGCATAAAAGCTTTGATGATGCTCTCGAGGAGTTATTAGATAATGAGGTTCAGGCTGTTGTTGCTGAGTTACCTAGTGCCTTTGCACAAATAGCGAAAAAGGGCTTAACTGGAGTATTCACTATTTCTGAAGAGATTATTGCTTCTAATAATGTCTTTGGGTTGATAGCAAAAGGTCAACCTGAATTATTAGCTAAAATTAATGCTGGTATTGAAAACATTCCCGTTAATAAAATTATTGAATTAGAAAAACAGTGGCTCCCCACTTTAAAACCATTTTTTCAAAAATCATCAACTGTTGCTAGTTTAACGGAAAACGAAAACAAATGGCTGTCACAAAATAATTCTTTTAGTTTGGGGACTGACTCTGCATTTCCTCCTTTTGAATTTAATGATGAATTGGGTGAACATAGCGGAATATCAGCTGATTACATGTTGTATGCAAAACAACAACTAAAAATAAATTTAACACCAACAGTAGGTACAAGTTGGGGGGAAGCGCTAGAAGAATTTAAACTTGGCAATATTGATGTCATGTCTTCAATTTTTTATACAAAAGAAAGAGCTGAATATATAAATTTTACTGAACCCTACTTTGAAATTTCTCTCGTTATTGTTAGTAAGAAAAACGCTTTCTATGCTGAAAGTTTATCGTCATTACAAGGCAAGAAGTTAGGTCTAATTAAAGGCTATGTTTATAATGAATTGATTAGTCGAGATCACCCCAGTATTAAAATTGTAGATGTTTTATCGGTTGAAGACGGACTTAAAAAATTACAGTTGGGGGAAATTGATGCCTTTGTTGATTCTATTGCTGCGATTAATTATGAAATAAACAAAAATAAAATTAATGATCTAATTATTACCTCCTTTACCCCTTATACACTTAAAATATCGATGGCGGTAAGAAAAGGGCTTGAACCCCTTATTCCGATTTTAAATAAAACCTTTGCTGCGATGAATGAAAAAAAACGTTCTGCTATCGCAAATAATTGGTTATCGGTACACGTTCAATCGGGTACTGAATTATCAACCATTCTCGTCTGGGCATTACCGATAGCCTCATTGCTCATTTTGATTATTTTAGTGTTTTTTCGCATGAATAAAAAACTCAAAATAGAAATTGATGCACGAGTGATCAATGAAGAAAAACGCATTACCGCCCAACAAGATTTGGCCGCACAAAAAAAAGCGATGGACGAACATTCGTTGGTTCTTGTAATCGATATTAACGGTATTATTAGCTACGCCAATGATAAGTTTTGTGCCATTACTGGCTACAGCCGTAAAGAACTCATTGGTAAAAATCATAGTATTCTAAATGCTAATAACCAGTCCAAATATTATTGGCATAAGATTTTTACGGCGATTTCTAAAGGGAAATATTGGCATGATGAAGTGCGTATTAAAGCCAAGGGGGGGCAATACTATTGGGTAGACACTACGATTGTACCACTTTACGATAAAAATAAATTACTCAGTGGTTATACTTATATCAGTACTGATATTAGCCATCAAAAAGAGACGATTACTCGCTTAGCTGAAGCCAAAAAACAAGCGGATGTTGCTAATGAATCAAAAACCGCTTTTTTAGCTAACATGAGCCATGAAATCCGTACACCGATGAATGGCGTCATCGGCATGACTAACCTCTTACTTGATACGGCTCTAAATCCAGAACAACACAATTTTGCGAAAACAGTAAAAAACAGTGCCGAGTCATTACTGAGTATTATTAACGATATTCTTGATTATTCAAAAGTTGAAGCTGGCATGTTAGCGCTTGAACCACTTGAATTTGATTTAGAAGTATTGCTGCATGATCTTGCTACCAGTCTCGCTTTTCAAGCGCATAACAAGGGTTTAGAGCTAATTTGCCCGGCTAATATTTTACCGGCTCAGTCATTTATTGCAGACCCTGGGCGTATCCGTCAAATACTCAATAATCTTATCGGTAATGCGATAAAGTTTACTGAGCAAGGCGAAGTTTCAGTCTATTGCAAAGTACAAGAGCAGACTAAGCAGCACACTAAATTACTCTTTGAAATATCTGATACAGGCATTGGTCTAACGTTAGCGGATCAAAACAAACTATTTGAACGTTTTAGCCAGGCCGATGGTTCAACGACCCGTAAATATGGTGGCACCGGATTGGGGCTATCTATCAGTAAACAATTAGTTGAATTGATGGGCGGCGAGATAGGCTTGAAAAGTGTTGACGGAGAAGGCTCTACCTTTTGGTTTAGTATAAATATTGCTAATGCTGATAACATGCGACCCAAGAAAATTTATGATCATTTACAGAGTCAAAAGATACTGGTGGTTGATGATAATTTAACTAACCGGACTTTGTTAGGTTTGTTACTGACCAAGTGGCAAGTCGAGCATACTCTGGTAGATAGTGGCGATAAGGCATTAGAAAAACTGACCCAAGCTAGAATACAAGGAACTCCTTACCATATCGCTATTTTGGATATGCAAATGCCTGAAATGGATGGGTTTCAACTAGCAACTAAGATTAAAGCGGATAGCGATATTTTTTCAAAGACTCGTTTATTAATGTTGACCTCGCAAGGGCAACGTGGCGATGTTGAAAGATTAAAAGCGGCTGGCTTTAACGGATATCTAAACAAACCTGTTGATCAGTCGATTCTCTACAATACCTTAATGACCATTGCTGGCATTAATGCCCAAGAGCAACCTTTGATCACGGCGTTTAGCGCTCGTGCACTTCCGCAGTTCAAAGCAAGGATACTTGTTGTAGAAGACAATGCTATCAATCAAAGAGTCGCACAAGGTCTGTTGAGAAAATTTGGTGTGCAAGTCGACTTAGCGGCTAACGGTGAAGAAGCGCTAAATTCATTAAAAAACTTACCTTTTGATTTAGTCTTTATGGATTGTCAAATGCCAGTAATGGATGGCTATGAAGCGACTAAAAAAATTCGTCTTCCTCAATCTAAGGTACTTAATAACAATATTCCGATAATCGCCATGACTGCCAATTCAATGCAAGGTGACCGAGAGAGGTGCTTAGCCGCAGGAATGGACGACTTTATTGCTAAACCTGTGAACCCTATCAAGCTACAAGAGGCATTGAAACGCTGGCTACCCAAATATTAAGCGTCCGTTATGCAAGTAGTTAAAAATAACAAGAAAGGTTAGTTTATATTTATCAAAGTCAAAATTAATCTACTCTGTGAAATATTGATATTGATCGAGAATACAATACTTGTCAGCGATTACACTTTCTTGTGCCAGAGTCTCAAGTCACGTTTATCTTCATTATCTAAATTTAGTGGTAATCGTGGTAATAAATCAAAAATCACCACCAATTGCTAACCATCTAACATGATACGGGCTTTTACTTGAGGCAACTTCCAGATGAAATATACTGGAATTATTGACAACATTAATAAGACTAACTGCTCCGCTTCATTGAGTGGCAATAGTTGTAATAAATAAACAATAACTGCTGAACCACTCATTTGTACAAATCCTAATAGCGCTGAAGCTGAACCTGCTTTTTCACCAAAAGGTGCTAGAGCTTGTCCTGCACAAGCTCCCATCAGTAATGAAAAACCAAGTGAACTGATCATTATTGGTAACATAAAAGCGGCAGGCGTTTGCCAAGTTAATAACGTTAACATTAACAATCCGGCGACAATCAGCAAAACCATACCAAAACCTATGGTCACCCGGGCACCAAATTTAACTAAAACCTGAGGAGCCAAAAAACAAGCGACAATATTAATGACAGCATTGAGACTAAACCAATAAACAAAGCTTTGCTGATCTAACCCCAATCTCACCATTAACCAAGCAGGTGAACTCGTTACATAGGCAATAATAATTGCCATTGATAACATTACTACTAAAGCATTAAAAAGAAAGACAGGGTGTTTCGCCACCGTAATAAAATGCCCCAAGCTGATAAGATTTTTAGAGGGTATGGTATGTGTGGGCCTGGTTTCTTTGAGGGTAAAAAACAAAATCAAACCGGCAAAAACAGCATATCCTGTCATAAATTGAAAGTTACTTCGCCAGCCAAAATACTCGGTTAAAACATTACCCAGTAATGGTGCAAGCGCAGGAATACAACATATAGCACTGTTTAAATAAGAGTACATCACGCCACTTTCTATTGCGTTGTATTTATCACGGACACTGGCAAAGGCCGCTACAACAATGGCGCAAGCACCAAAGCCTTGTACTAAACGACTAAGGAGGAAAAACGCTAAGTTATCTGCATAAGCACAAAGAAGAGAAGCCAAGCCATAAATAATTATACCAGCCATCGCAACGGGGCGACGACCATATCTATCGGCGAGTGGGCCACTTATCAGTTGACCAAAGCCCATACTTAGAATGAATATCGTTATGCTCCATTGAATTTCTTTCATGGGAACAAGAAGTTCTTCAGCCATAATGGGTAAAGCGGGTAAAAATATATCTATGGCTAAGGGGCTAAAAATAACCATTAAAATCAGCAGTGGTAAAAGTTGTCTATTTGTCATTTCAGTCTCAATAATGATGGCTGCCTAGTATAAGATATTGGCGTTATTAGCAGAAGTGAATTATCGTTAATTTAATGAAACTAAACAGCATTTCGCTTTAACTATACTTGTTAGTTAATTGTTTGGTGAAAATATCTTTAAGTAGAGTTAATTCATTAGTTCGGACATAGTTAAGTCTAATGATTAAGACAATGGTGCGGTGTGGCCCGGGTTCATTTACATGAATCGCCCGAAGTTCTGACTCGTTCAAGGTCAATGGCTCTAAGGCTATCTGTGGCAAAAGCGTTGTACCAAGTTTTCCTGCCACCATTTGTATCAAAGTATGAGGACTCGCCGAGTCAACATCAGTGTCTTGCTTTTTGTGTGAAGGCTGCAAGCGATAAGCTGCTATGGCATGACCTTTTAAGAAATGGCCTTCTTTTAACAACATCAGCTTATCAATTTCTAACGCTTCACTGGTAATTCCCTGAACTTTTTTTGGACACTGATCCTTATGACAGACCCAATAAAAGCCTTCTTGCCAAAAATTGAAACTGATCAATCCCTCAATAGAGTAGGGTAATGCAAGAATATCGGCATCAATTTCACTGGCAGGTACCTTTTCAACAAGTCTATGTGATAGGTCTTCAATAATTTTTAATTGAAAATATTAAACCAGTCATTATGTAAAATAGAACATTATCTTCAATTTAATCAACTATTCAATTCTCCTTATTGTTCTTATGCTAACGATGACATTTTATAAACCCATTATTATAAAAAAGGACTGCACATGTTTAATAAAACCCTTCCGATTGCTGCGGCAATCTCTGTTGCTTTATCTGCAATGGTAATACCTACAACTGCATTCGCGGCCAATGAAGCAAAAACCAATCAGTTTTGGTGGCCAGATATGTTAAATCTTAGCCCCTTACGCCAGCATAGCGCTGAATCTAATCCATACGGCGAACAATTCAATTATGCTGAAGAATTTGCCAGTCTTGATTTAACCCAACTTAAAAAAGATATTCAAACCACACTAACTGACTCAAAATCTTGGTGGCCTGCAGATTGGGGGCATTACGGCCCATTAATGATCCGCATGGCTTGGCACAGTGCTGGTGTGTATAGAGTACATGACGGGCGCGGCGGTTCGTCGGGTGGGCAACAACGTTTTGAACCCCTTAATAGTTGGCCTGATAATGCTAACTTAGATAAAGCGCGTCGATTATTATGGCCGGTTAAACAAAAATATGGTCGTAAAATTTCTTGGGCTGATTTGATGGTGCTTTCGGGCAATGTAGCGCTAGAATCGATGGGTTTTAAAACCTTTGGTTTTGCTGGTGGCAGAACGGATGATTGGGAACCTGATTTAGTTTATTGGGGATCTGAAACGACCATGCTTACTGATAAACGTCGCGATAAAAAGGGTAAATTGAAAGGTCCTCTTGCTGCAGTAGAAATGGGCTTGATTTATGTTAATCCAGAAGGGCCCCATGGTAAACCTGATCCTCTCTTAGCTGCTCAAGACATCAGAATGTCATTTGGTCGTATGGCGATGAATGATGAAGAAATTGTTGCTTTAAGCGCTGGTGGTCATACTTTTGGTAAGGCACATGGAGCGAAAAAACCCAGTGATTGTGTTGGTTCAGAGCCCGCAGCCGCTGATATTGAAGCACAGGGTTTAGGCTGGAAAAACAAATGTGACAGCGGTGTTGGCGCAGATACGATAACCAGTGGCTTAGAAGGTGCTTGGACAACGACACCAACACAATGGTCAACGAATTACTTAGACAACCTAATGAACTTCAACTGGGTTCTAACGAAAAGCCCTGCTGGAGCTAAACAGTGGACACCTGAAAACAAAGCTGCGGTTAACTTAGTACCGGATGCCCATATCCCTAGTAAACGTAATGCACCCATTATGTTTACTACAGATCTTGCTCTAAAAGAAGACCCTGAGTTTCGTAAAATTGTTGAACGTTTTAGAGCAGAGCCTGAAGCATTTGAAAAAGCTTTTGCTCGAGCTTGGTTTAAATTAACACATCGTGATATGGGACCTCGTGCAAGATACGTGGGCAGTGAAGTGCCGAGTGAAGTGCTAACATGGCAAGACCCTATTCCTTCGGTCAACTATCAACTGATTACCAAGCAAGATATTGCTGAGCTGAAAAAGCAAATTACACAGTCAGATTTAACTACTGCTGAGTTAGTGAGAACGGCTTGGGCTTCAGCGTCGAGTCATCGTGTCACCGATATGCGCGGCGGTGCTAATGGTGCTCGCATTAAACTAGAGCCACAAAATAGTTGGACGGTTAATAATCCAGCCGAACTTAATAAAGTATTAACAACACTTGAAGTTATTCAAGCTAAATACAATAAGCAATCAGCTAAAAGGCAAGTATCACTAGCAGACTTAATCGTATTAGGTGGCGCAGCAGCTATTGAAAGTGCAGCCAAAAAAGCAGACACAACAGTAGCTGTCCCCTTTATGCCTGGCCGTGCTGATGCAACACAAGCACAAACTGATGTTAAATCATTTAATTATTTAGCACCAAAAGCGGATGGCTTTCGTAATTTTTATACGGATGAAAGTTACCTATCGCCAACAGAGATGTTAGTGGATAAAGCCAATTCTCTTGGTTTAAATGTCCCTGAAATGACGGTGTTGGTTGGCGGTATGCGAGCACTTGATGCAAACTATGATGGTTCATCTTTTGGGGTGTTCACAAATACTCCTGGTGTCTTAACGAATGATTTCTTTGTAAATTTATTAGATATGTCTACCGTGTGGACTAAAGATGAATCTACAGCTGGAATTTATATCGGTGCTGACCGCGCTTCAGGCAAGGTAAAGTGGCAAGCGACACCGGTTGATCTTATCTTTGGCTCGAGCTCTGAATTAAGAGCCATTGCCGAAGTGTATGCCTCAGATGATGCTGACAAAAAGTTTATTAATGACTTTATTAAGGCCTGGGTTAAAGTGATGCAATTAGACCGCTTTGATTTAAAGTAAGCTTGTTTATTTTTAAACTATATCGCTAATACGGCTAAGGCTGTATTAGCTTTTTTTAGCAATAACATCTTATAAAAAAGGTAAAGTCTACAACAGACTTTACCTTTACATACGAGTTTTAGGTTAACAGACTATAAGTAGGTTTTTAAAAAGCTTAAGTACTTATTAGATGCTTCAATGCGATTAGCTTTTTTACTAAAGCCGTGACCTTCATCGTCAAAGACCAAATAGTCAACGAAAGTCCCACCGCTTCGAATAGACTCAACCATTTCATCACTTTCAATTTTTAATACTCTAGGGTCATTTTTACCTTGTACAACAAGTACCGGACTTTTGACTTTATCACCGAAGAATACTGGAGAAATACTGCGTAAACGTTCTCTATCTGTACTGGGATCTCCTAACTCATCATAAAGAGACTGTCTAAATGCCTCCCAGTAGGGTGGAATACTTTCTAGCGTTCTGACCCAATTAGTGACACCAAAGATATTGACACCGACAGTAAATTCATCGGTAAATGCCATTGCGGCCATGGTTAAATAGCCACCGTAACTTCCGCCAATAACCCCTATTCTATCTTTGTCGACCCAATCTAAAGTCTGTAAATAATATTTATTATAGACAACATCTTTTAAATCATGGTCACCGTGCTTCTTATCATCTAAATGAAAGAAGGTTTTACCATAGCCACTTGAACCACGGTTATTTATTCTAAAAATAGCGTAGCCGTTATTGACCAAATGCTGAATGGTAGCGGAATAACCCTTACGACTTTGACCTCCTGGGCCTCCATGTATCCATACTAAAGCGGGGACTTTTTGTGTAGCGGCTTGTTTGGGTTTATATAAAATCCCAGGAATTTCTAAACCATCAAAACTTTTAAAGCGGACAATTTCGCCAACAACTAAGTTCTCTTCAATAATATTAGGATTACCTGTGTTAGTTAAGCGCTTAATACGCTTTGATCCTAATTGATGAACATAGAGGTTAGAAGGCGACGTATCTGAATTGATATAAAAAATAACTAAACTGGCATCAGCTGAAAAGTTTACGCCACGTAAATCGCCACTGGGCAATTTAGGAAGTGTTAACGGTTGTTTTATTTTCAGGTCGATAATTTCTATTTTAGTTTGCGCATCGGCATTAACACCAGTGACTTTATAACGGCCATCTTTAGAGAAGTAAGTGAAACTAACGTCCCAATCTGCAGCGTAGTTTAGTGCTTGTGTTTTTGCTTTTATATCATAAGCCCAAGCCTGTTTATATTCGCCAAATTCGTCTGTTGAATATATCAGCCGCTTACTATCACGAGTAAAAGTGTAGGCACTGTGTTCAACATCACCTTGATGCTCAGTTATAAGTGCAGTTAACTCGTCTGCTTTATTTAAGTCGGCTAAATATAAGTTGGAGTCTGCATTGCTATTCGTTTTACTCAAAGCAATATACTGACCATTTGGGCTGATAGTTTCGACTGAATAGCCGGCAGCATTTTGATAAATAAGCTCCCTTGAATAATCATCATTTTGATAACGGTATACATCAAAAAACTTAGGGTCCCTTTCATTAGAGGCAACAAAAAACTGTTTATTATCTTCATGCCAACCAACAAAATAAGCTTTTAAGTCTTTACCTGGGGTAAGGTCTTTTATGCTGCCTGATAATTCTCTTACATATAAATGATCTAATTCGTCACCGCCCTTGTCTGCGGTATAAAGAATTCTGTCGTCTTTAGGAAACCAACTTACTGCAAAAACAGAGTCAACTGTTGACTGAGTTAACTGTATTGGGGCTGAGCCATCAAGTGGCATTTTGTAGGCATTAAAAATACCTGTTTTATCATTACTGATCAAAACCGCACTGGCATCAGCATTAATTGATGAGCCAGAGACTGAGGTTGTTTTAAAGAACTCTTCTGCGCTATAGGTCTCAAAGACAGGTTTTTTTTCTTCGATAACGGCTTGTTTAGCTACTTCTTCGACGGGTTTAGAACAGGCAAAGAGTAATAGTCCTGTGCAAATTATTGTAATCAATAGCGGAAACTTTATCATGGGTGAAATCCTTTTGTTGCGATGATCAAGAAACTAAGTCAGTTGCTTGTTTTTTGTTCTATACCAGTATAGTGCATAAAATAAAGATTACAGATACGTTAATCAATGATGACAAAGTAGTAAAAATATAAACGTTAACAAGCGACATTTATTCATATAAATTTCACTTTATTTAACCCGTTTTAGCGTAACACCTAACCAAGCGTTCGATATTAGCTATGCCAAACAAGACCTGAATACAGCTAATACAAAAACGGGGCAACTAATTTATTGATTTTCCTAGCCATCAATAGGGTATGTCGTATACCTTAGTAGTATTCAAATACTGATGAGAAATAACCTTGCAACCCATTATTAAAATCACAGATGTTAACAAAGTATATGCGGGTGGTTTTCAAGCACTTAATAATATTAACTTATCAATAAAACCTGCTGAAATCTTTGCCTTGCTAGGACCAAACGGCGCAGGTAAAACTACACTGATCAGTGCTATTTGCGGCATAGTTGATGCCACGTCTGGGCAAATCACCGTTGATGGCAAAGATATCGTCACCGGTTACCGACATACCCGAAGTCTTATTGGCTTAGTACCACAAGAGTTAACCACTGACGCCTTTGAAACAGTATGGACAACAGTTTCATTTAGTCGAGGTTTATTCGGCAAAAAACCGAATCCAGCTTTTATAGAAAAAACGCTAAAATCATTATCACTTTGGGATAAAAAAGATAACAAGATGATTGAGTTATCCGGTGGTATGAAACGACGAGTGATGATAGCTAAAGCGCTCTCTCATGAACCTGCTATTTTGTTTTTAGATGAACCAACCGCAGGTGTCGATGTAGAGCTGCGCAAAGATATGTGGCAACTGGTTAGAGAATTACGCAACGACGGTGTCACCATTATTTTAACGACACACTATATTGAAGAGGCTGAGGAAATAGCAGACCGTATTGGTGTGATCAAAAACGGCCAGCTCATTTTAGTTGAAGATAAAATAGCGTTAATGAATCAATTGGGTAAAAAGCAATTGATCCTCGATTTAAAAGAACCGTTAATTGAAATGCCTGCGCAATTGACTGATTTTAATTTACAGCTACAAAATGAAGGGATGCAATTAATTTATAGTTACGACACCACCAATGAACACACAGGAATATCTGCTTTACTTCAGCAATTGTCATTAGCGGGTATTGCTTTTAAAGATATCAAAACAGATCAAAGTTCGTTAGAAGATATATTTGTTTCATTAGTAAGGGAAAAAACATGAATCGTTATGCTGTTGCGGCTATTTACAAGTTTGAAATGGCCAGGACTAAACGTACTATTTTTCAAAGTATTATTTCTCCAGTGATTTCGACGTCACTTTATTTTGTTGTTTTTGGTTCTGCCATTGGCTCTCGAATTACTGAAATAGATGGCGTGAGCTACGGTGCTTTTATTGTTCCTGGGTTAATTATGCTCTCGTTATTAACACAAAGTATTTCCAACGCCTCATTTGGTATTTATTTTCCTAAATTTACCGGCACTATTTATGAACTACTTTCTGCTCCGGTATCTTCCTTTGAGGTGCTGCTCGGTTATGTCGGTGCGGCAGCGACAAAATCTATTTTGCTAGCATTGATTATTCTCGCAACAGCACATTTCTTTGTGCCTCTGGAAATAGCCCATCCATTTTGGATGTTGTTCTTTTTAGTGATGACCGCTATAACCTTTAGTTTGTTTGGTTTTATTATTGGCATCTGGGCAGATAATTTTGAGAAACTACAAGTGATCCCACTTATTGTTATTACGCCTTTGGTTTTCTTAGGGGGCACTTTTTATTCTGTCAGTATGCTGCCGCCGTTTTGGCAAACAGTAACGCAATTTAACCCAGTTTTTTATTTGATTAGTGGCTTTCGATGGAGTTTTTATGAAGTGGCTGACGTAAGTTTACTAACAAGCTTTTTTGTGATGAGTGGCTTTTTAGCTTTTTGCTTATTAGCGGTTACTTGGATATTTAAAAGTGGTTATCAGATAAAACAATAATAGAGATAGGCTGTTTAAACTGTTTAATTAAAAGTTACTAAAGGTTTTGTCCATTATGTACGACCTTTAGTGCTTTGTTTAGGCGATAAAATATAGGGTTACTTTGCCAATTAACAATACGGTTAAGCCAAATCCTATATTCAACACGAGTTCACTCTTGAGTAACATTTTTAGTGTTTTCATAAAATCTCTCCACTTATTCGAATAACTTTATTCTCTCCTCAACATTAATTATTATTAATAGATAGTGTCGAGAAGTTATTATTAAGTAGTACGAGATGTGTTGGATGATGGTTTACTTTCAATTAAAACTAAATAAATTAATGATGAGATAATGCGAACTGATTAAGTCAGTCTTTCATTAAATGCCTAACGCTGACTACTTGCTGATAAATGCTATAGTTTCACTTAATATTCATTGGGCGATAAAAACGAGTCAATAATATTTAAGCTGTTATCTGTTAATAAAGTAATGAATTTTATATCTTAGCTGACGGTAAAAATATTGGATTTACTGTCTATTTTGGGAAGAGTCATCATCGCTGAAAGATTTTTACATCGCTAGATTCTGTTTTTGTTGCGGGGATTAAAAGGGGTTATTTAAAAGTTACTAAAGGCTTTGTCCATTATGTACGACCTTTAGTGCTTTTCTTAGGCGATAAAATATAGGGTTATTTTGCCAATTAACAATACGGTTAAGCCAAATCCTATATTCAACACGAGTTCACTCTTGAGTAACATTTTTGATATTTTCATAAAACCTCTCCGCTTATTCAAATAAGTCTATTAAAACGAGATAAAAGGGCTTAGCAATGTAAACCAGAACCCTTTTTATTTTACTAACAATTAATGTAAAACTTAGCTAATTAAAACACAAGCTAAGTTTTATTTTTTTATCAACACTATTCATTATGACCGAAAGTAATATTATCAAAATAGCTTACGGTATCTGCAGCTCTGCCGTCAGTAAATTCAGGGAAAACTATCACCGAGTCAATATTAATGGTTTCAGCCATACCAATACGGCTAGAAAAGTCAAAAGTAAGCTCTTCCCATTCATTGATTTTAGTATTAGGTACCTTGATTTCTGCTTGTGCCGCAGCGCCTACAGAGAACTTTAATGCCACATCACTGATAACAGACTTATAAACCATTATTTTAACAATGCTATTGGTTGCGTCCATCGTAAATGGTGTGGTATTGGCCGCCGTTGTTTCAGTACCAGCCCATGGCTGACCTGCCATTCTAGCGGTAAACATAGCAACTGTTGTTGAGTCATTCACTGTTGATGAAGCCGGGTTAGCAACAAATTCGAGTGCAGGGTTATCATCATTTTCAAATACCGCCCAAACAAAATCACTGCCTAAACCTGTGGCTTCAAAGTCATATGGAGTTCCAACGGCAACAAAGTTACCTGCAGAGACTTCTTCAGCAGCAGGGGTGGTAAAATCATCAAAGTAGAAAGTCCAGTTAGCGGCATCGCTCGCGGCATCGCCCATCACGCCATTATCAAAAATTAGGGTAAGTCTGGTTTCACTTGTACTAGTCGCGCCAGTAAAATCAAAGTTCAACTCTTCCCATCCTGAACCAGTATGGTTTGCTGTTCTTTCTGCATCCATATCGTCAAATTTAACTAAAACGGGTACAGCACGCGAAGCCCAAACTTTCATGGTAATCATGCTATTAGCTGGAATTGCCGCTGGTGTAGCCAATGTCATTGTTGAACCACCCCAAGTTTGGCCCGCAGATTTTGTCATTTGACCCACTTGAGCGCTGGTATTAATACCCGTTGCATCTGGGTTGGCTAGCACAACGGCTGCACCTCCATCAAAATCATTAAAGGTGTAGCTTTGTGGATCAGCTTCAAAATCAGTGGTACTTGTAGAGCCACCACCTACGACTTCTTCTTCAGCGGTTGCAGGTGTTGTTATTTCGTCATAATAAAAGGTCCAATCTGCCGCGTTTCCTTCTGCGTCGCCCATAGTGCCTAAATCAAATATTACCGTAACGCTGTCTAAGGCGCCGGTTACATCATCTGCAAAATCGTAACTAAGATTTTCCCAGCCAGTGCCTGCATGATCCATTGATATTTCTTTATTAATGCCTTCAAGTTTAAATAACACAGGTACTGCACGCGCCGACCAAACTTTCATTGTGAAGGTGTTATCTTCCGCAGCCAAGGTTAATGCTGTAGGCAAGGTTAATGTACTGCCTCCCCAAGGTTGTCCAGCCAATTTTTGCATTTCTACGACTTGGTTGCTGGTATTTATGCCCATTGCTTGTGGATTAGCCATCACAGTTGACATGCCGCCATCAAAATTATTGAAAGCATAGGTCTCTGCAGCACCTTCAAAAGCAATCATATTACGGGTGTTTTCAACTGCAGCGTCAGCAACGGTAATGGTAAATGTTTGCATTGTATCTACAGTGCCATCATTCACTGTTAAGGTGATTTCTGTAGCAGCAACATCACCCGATGCCGGTGTGCCTGACAATATGCCTGTACTGTCATCAAACGTTAACCAAGAAAGCGCGCCTGGGACAGTTGTTGACATTGTCAATGTATCGCTGTCAGCATCGGTTGCCATAAGTGTGTAGGAGTATGACTCACCAACAGTAGCACTTGTAACGCCAGTACTTGTAATAACAGCAGCATTGTTAGCTTGTGCTTGAACAGTGACTGAAACAGTAAAGGATTGAGTGATTTCATCAGTTCCATCACTTACGGTTAAAGTAATTGCCGTATCTCCGGCATCACTATCCGCTGGCGTACCCGTTAAGCTTCCGGTTGCACTATCAAACGTTAACCAAGCGGGTAAATTTGTGGCTGACATTGTTAAAGTGTCACCATCGGCATCGGCAGCGACTAGTGAGTAGCTATAAGTGGAACCTGATTCAATTGTTGTGACCGCTGTGCTGCTAATAGTTGGTGCGGAGTTAACTTCTATAACGTCAGCAACTTTATCATCGCTTGAACTTCCCCCACATGCAGATAAAGCTAAACCTAGGCTTAGGACGATTATGTTTTTGTTGAAGCTTTTTTTATTTTTTATATTAGTCATTTAGATCCCCTATAAACTGTTCAATTGTCATTTGATTATTTGCAGTATTGGCAATATAAAACCAAGCTTGTGTCGTTATACTTAGGTTTGTATATAGCAGCCGTGCTGCTTAGTTGAAGGTACTCACTTGGCTAATTAAATAGCCAAACTTGTTCTTCTTTTATTATTTTATGATGCATTTCTAGTTAAATTTAACTGAGATTAATCGTAGAAAAGCCAAAAATAAACTACAGTAAAAAGTGATACAAACAATCAGGAAACGGTGAGTCGTCCCTAATTTCATGGTCAAGTGGGTTTTTATTAAATTTTGCACTGTAATCGGGCTTTTATTGAGCGATTTGACTTTAAAGTGTACGGATTTGTTGGTGTAAGGAGATAAATAATAGCTTTTATCCGCTAATTGTTAGCGGTGTTTTACACGTGATGGGCGATTTTATCGGGCAATTAACCCTTAATATAATACGGAGTATTTATTAGTGTGATGGCAAGATACTAAGGTTGAACACTTATCAATTGGGTGTTTTTTGGTGTTAATTATTAAAAAGCTAATGGGTAAAGAGAGCACTGAGCTTAGTCTTTATCATATTATATAGATGATGACTCACCTTGCTTTAAAGTTGTATTAGCCTCTTAATACAAAACCCAAGTAAAGCGGTAATTATAAAAGCCAAAAAGGTCATCAAAAAAAGTCGTTTGACCCTGTTTTGTCCATTTCAACTTTGCACTATCCCATCTGACCGTATTTAAATGCTAATTAGTAAATCGTTGTGCTAAAAGATATTTAGTTAATAACAGTATTTTGTTTACGATTGTATTTGTATTCACGTGAGCTTTGTAGATAAAAGTAGCGTATAGACATTATAAAAATGATTATAAATATTTGATTTGGATATCTCTAGGGGAGAAGACATGAAAACTAAAAGCAGTGTTAAATTTAAAACACAAGGCTTGGCCGCGTTAATAGGGCTAACGGTTACGTTAGGACTTGCTGGCTGTGGTGGTGCAGCCACCGAAACTAAACCAGATATTATTGATCCACAACAACCTGTCTCTGATTGGAAAATGGTGTGGAATGATGAGTTTGATGCAAGCACAATAAACAGTCAAAACTGGACGCATGAAGTTAACTGTGACGGTGGTGGTAACCAAGAGAAACAATGTTACACCGACAGCGCTGAAAACTCATATATACAAGATGGCATATTAAACATTGTAGCCTTACCCGCAGCCGAGGGCGCCGCTTTACCTTACACATCAGCACGTATGATGACGCGTTACAAAGCCGATTTTAAATATGGACGTATGGAAATGCGTGCAAAAGCGCCTTCAGGACAAGGTAGCTGGCCCGCATTTTGGATGATGCCTACCGATGAAGAATATGGCGAATGGCCACGTTCGGGTGAAATTGATATCTTTGAATCAGTTAACTTAGGTGTAGCGAGAGAAGACGGTACCGCAGAAAACCATGTTTACGGAACACTTCATTATGGTAAAAGCTGGCCTAACAATTCTCAATCAGGACAAGCTTATAGCCTAGCAAGTGGCGCTAACCCAGCTGATGATTTTCACACTTACGCCATTGAGTGGCAAGAAGGTGAAATTCGCTGGTACATGGATGACCATTTATATGCAACACAGCGACAATCCAAAATTCGCTACAACTCTAAAGATGAAGCAGTAGGCTTAGCACATCGAGGTTGGTTTACTGAATACTACGACCAATTATCGGGTGAATTAAAAACCTATTGGAGCAAGGCTCCTTACGACAAAGAATTTTATTTAGTACTTAACTTTGCTGTTGGTGGCACTTGGCCTGAAAATGTTAATAACTTAGGTGTTGATGCCACAGCTTTTGGTGCAGATAACAAATTTGAAATTGACTATGTACGTGTTTACCAATGTCAGCAAAATATTGATACCGGTAAAGGCTGTGAAACAGTAAGACCTGGTTACGATAGTTTAGAAGATGGTCTAATTGAAGGTAAAGCGCCAGTTCCATTGCCTCCAAGTGATGGTGTTGCTAAAAACCTAGATATTTTTAACGGTACTTTAAATGCTAACTGGATTGCTTGGGATTGCTGTGGTGGTACTTCTCCTGCAATTATCGCTGATGCCGATAAAGGCGATGCTGTTCAATTTAATATTAATGATAACAATGGCACCGTATTAGGTTTTTCAACGCGAGGCGGACATTTTGGCGATGATTTTTCTGGTGAGTCTAGCCCATTTGATGCATCACCATTAGTTGATTTAAATGGTACTTTGTCATTTGAAATGAAAGTGGTTACCCCACCATCTTCTGCGACTACTTGGTTATTAAAAGTCGAAGCCGGTGACGGCGGACCTAATACTGGCGATGTTGCGCTTAACACCAGTAATGAAGGTGCAGATCCTGTTGTGGGTCAATGGCAAACTTATACATTCCCATTATCAGTCTTACAAGACGCAGGTCTAGATCTTAGTGCAATTGATGTGGTGATGATATTCCCAGCTTGGCAAACAGGCGAAGGTGCTGAATATTTAATTACTAATATCGCGATTGAAGGTGACGTTGGTGGAGCGCCTGAATTAGTGGTCTTTACCGATGACGAAAATCCAAGCTGGCCAATGTGGGATTGTTGTGGCGGTTCTATGCCTACTGTTGAGTTAGACGATGATGCTCACGGTAACGTAGCTGAATTTTCTATCGGTGGTCAGCCAACTGTAATGGGCTTTATTTCAAGAGCTGATAATACAGATTCACCTGCGCCATTTGATGCCTCTGCGATTCTTTCTAACGGTGTAATTCAATTTGAAATGAAAGTAACGGCTATGCCTGGTGATGCGGCTTGGATGTTTAAAGTTGAAGCGGACAATAATGCTACTTTTGCAGAACTTACCTTAACTGACTCTGTTGAAGGTGTTTCACCGGCTCTAGATCAATGGCAAACCTATACTTTTAACTTATCTGACTTAGCAAATGCTGGTTTAGATGTCAGTGCGATTGATGTCTTAATGGTTTTCCCTGCATGGGGTGCTGGCGAAGGTGCTATTTACCGTTTAGATAACGTTAAAATTTATGACCCAACAGCAACAACTGTCAACAATGATGTTTTATTTGCTGATGCACCTGCTACAGGTTGGTCAATGTGGGATTGTTGTGGTGGTACAACACCAACACTTGAAAACGATGATACCGCTCATGGCGTAACGGCTGAATATGTTATTGGTTCACAGCCAACGGTTGTTGGGCTTGATGCTGAAGATGGTGTTTTTGTTGATGCATCAGCTATCTTAGCCAACGGTGTGGTGAAATTTGATGTTAAAGTTGTTACACCACCAAACGATGCGGCAAGTGTTTGGATGTTTAAAATCGAGTCAAATAAAGCCGAAACTTTTGCAGAGCTTCCTTTAACAGGCAGCACAGAAGGAAAAGCACCGACTACGGGTGAATGGCAAACCTACACATTCCCACTGCAAACATTATTTGATGCGGGTTTGGATATTAGTCAGATAGATGTATTAATGATTTTCCCTGCTTGGGGAACTGGAGAAGGGGCTGTTTTTCGTCTTGACAATGTGATGATAACGGCACTGTAACCACGATATTAGCAAAGGTTGAGCGGCTTTAACCAGCCGCCGTCATTAAAACTAATTTTAAGAAAGTAGGGTAACCATGAAACATTCAATTTTTAATAAAAAGCGCCTAGCCGTTTGTATATCAGCGGTTTTAGCTACCGGTTTGAGCAGTCAGCTTTATGCCGAAGAAGCAGTAACAGATAAAGTCAATAATAGTGAAAAAGACGCTGCGATAGAAGTTATTCAAGTAACTGGTATCATGAGCAGTTTATCACGTTCAATGGCGGTAAAAAGAAACGCTTCTGGCGTTGTCGACGTCATATCTGCTGAAGATATGGGTAAATTTCCAGACACTAACTTAGCCGAGTCATTACAACGTATTACCGGTGTTTCGGTCAGTCGTTCTAATGGTGAAGGCAGCCAGATAACCGTGCGCGGTTTTGGTCCAGAGTTTAACCTAATTACACTTAACGGTCGTCAAATGCCGGGTACGGGTAATTCACGTTCATACAGTTTAGAAAATTTGTCTTCTGATGGTGTCAGTGCTATCGAAGTACATAAAACTGCGCGTGCAGAAAACCCAAGTGGTGGTCTTGGCGCGACAGTTAATATTATTACCATGAAGCCTTTTGCTAGCCCAGGTGAGAAATTTGTTCTTTCAGGAAAAGGCATTTATGACTCGTCTAATGTTGAAGGTGATGATGTAACACCAGAATTTTCAGGCTTATACAGTAATACTTTTGCTGATGACACCTTTGGTTTTGCTTTGTCGTTCTCTCATCAACAACGTGACTTTCAACAACAATCGGCAAATATTCAAGGTTGGCAGTTTCAGCCAGACGCGCAGCTTCCGACTTTAGATGATGACAAAGTCATTGATAATCGTGATGCAAATGCGGCAGCGGGTGCTTTTTTCCCTCGTGATATGAACTATGGTATTGCTAATGTTGAGCGTGAAAGAACCAATGCCAATGTTACTTTCCAATATGCGCCTATTGAAAGTGTGATAATGACACTTGATTATACGATGGGAGAGTCAACAACGGGCAATAATTCTATTGGTTGGGGTCAATGGCACGATTTTGGTGGCAACATTGATGCTTACGAATTAGATGAAAATGGTACGGTTATTTTTGCCGACTTGTCTGGTAACGATGGCTCTTATACGGCCAATCGAAATACAACTGAAACAAATGAAAGCTCATTAGGTTTTAATGTTGAATGGCGACCGTCAGATGACTTTGTTTTTTCAGTCGATTATCATAGCTCAGAAAATAAAGCTGATAATGGCAAAGATAAAGGCATGAATGGCACGGGATCATTAGTTTTTGGTTCAGATCAATTAGTTAATAAACATTATGACTTCAGACAAGGTGATATTCCACAAGGGACAATCTTCTGGAAAAATGGCTCTACAACGCTTGCACCTAGTGAAATAGATTCACATTTTAGCCAATTTGAGCATACTCCTGGAAAGTCTGAAATTGATCAACTGCAAATCGATGGTTCATGGGAAAACCCAGATGACTCGCCATTAAAGTCAGCTAAGTTTGGTGTTGCTCGTACTGAGCAAACCATGGGTGGCTCACGTTCATGGAGTGGCCTGATTGGTGGTTTCTTGTTTAACCCCAATTATTCAGCGGCATTTCCTGATGGCATGTTTGAGTACAATACAACCGATGGCTTTTTGGATGAATTTTCAAATGGCGACAACCCTATGGGTGCTGGATACTATTATAGTTTTGACTTTGATGAAGCGGTTGCTCGTTCAGCGTATTATTTAAACAGTGATGTATTAGGCGATGACTTTTTTAGTACCGACGCCTACCGTCCTGGTAGTGTTCAATCACAATCTTCAGTAGATGAAGATACAACGAGTGTTTATGCGTCGTCTTTATTTGAGTTTGAAGTTGCTGAATTACCCGTGCAGGTGAATGTTGGTTTTAGATATGAGCAAACCGATGTAACTAGTAATGTCTTGCAACCTATACCTACCGAAGTTTGGTGGAAAGGTGGCAGTGAGTGGCTTACTCAATATCAACCCGGTGAAAATACTATTTTATCGCTTGAAGGTGAGCATGATGTCTTTTTACCTATGATTGACGCCAAAATTGATCTTAGCGAGGAACTTGTTGCCCGTGCATCTTGGGGGAAAACGATAGCTCGTGCTCCTTTAGGCAGCTTAGCTGGTGGCCGTTCATTAGGGGCAAGTACGCGTCCTAACTCTCGTATAGGTGGTGAAGGTAACACTAATCTTGACCCTTATGAGTCTACTAACCTTGATATTTCTTTAGAATATTATTACGCAGAAGGCAGTTATGCTGCTATTGGTTACTTTAGAAAAGATGTAAAGAATTTTATTAGTAGCCAAACAATAACGACATCAGTTGATGATATGCGTGATATTTATCAGGGACCACGTTGGAATCAAGCGGTATCTGATCTCGGTGGCACGCCAACCAGTGATGAAATTTTCGCACAAATGCAAGCTAATGGAGCGACGTTAAACGCTCAAGGCTTTATTGAACCAGCAGGTGATGATCCTTTAATGCAATGGGATATTACCCGTCCATTCAATGCCCCTGATGACAAGATGGTTGACGGCATAGAAGTCGCTGTTCAACATTTTTTTGGCGAGAGTGGTTTTGGTTTCGGTGCTAATGCGACGTTTGTTGATGGTGATGTTAAATTTGATGTTGATGACATAACTAAAGTTGATAGTGTTGCTGATTTAGAACCGCAAACACCACTAACCGGTTTAAGTGATTCGGCTAACTTTCAATTGTTTTATGAAAAAGAAGGTTTGTCAGTAAAAGTCACTTACGCTTGGCGTGACGAATACCTTATTGGTGTAGGACAAGCTCAAGGTTCTTCTGATGCGCCACCACAATTTGCTAAAGAGTTTGGTCAAGTAGATATGAGTATTAACTACGACATTGATGAAAACTTTACGGTATTTGTTGAAGGGTTAAATCTGAATAACGAAACTGAGCAATCTTTTGGTCGTTACGAAGAGCAGTTTTTATCCGCTAGACAATACGGTACTAGATATACTGTAGGTGTTCGTTACAGCTTTAAGTAAACCTGTAATCTAGTGAGTTTCAACTAATAGGCCTATATTGTTTTGCGATATAGGCCTTTTTTTTATTTTATAACCTTATATCTATAAGCTCGTTAGTCGAGTCAATAATCAAAAGAGACGTTTTATGTTAACAATTCGCGAAAAAATTGCTTATGGCTTGGGGGATACCGCCAGTAATATTATTTTCCAAACGGTAATGATGTTTCTGTTAATTTTTTATACTGATGTGGTGGGTATTTCGCCAGCTGTTGTTGGCACTATGTTTTTAGTGGTGCGTCTATTTGACGCGATAACTGATCCGCTGATGGGGGCACTTGCTGACCGTACTAGAACACGTTTTGGACAATTTCGACCTTATCTACTTTGGCTCGCTGTGCCGTTTGGCATTATTTCTATTATGGCATTTACTACGCCAGACTTGACGGGTAACGCTAAGGTTATATATGCCTTTGTTACTTATACCTTGTTAATGATGGTCTATACCGCAATTAATATCCCATATTCTGCGTTAGGTGGTGTTTTAACGACGCAGCCTGCTGAACGCGTATCAGTGCAAACTTATCGATTCGTTTTAGGAATGCTCGGTGGATTAATTGTTGCCGCAGGCACTTTGCCTTTAGTTGAGTATTTTGGTGATGGTGATAAAGCCAAAGGGTATCAGCTAACTATGGTCGCGATGAGCCTTTTAGGCGTGGCGATGTTTCTATTATGTTTTAGTGGTACTAAAGAACGTGTTTGCGTACCTGAAAATCAGCAAACATCCTTTTTCGACGATTTAAAAGCACTGTGGCAAAATGATCAATGGCGAATATTGTCGCTGGCAGGTTTATTTTTATTAACAGGCCAAGTATTAAGAGCCACATTAGCGATATATTATGTTAAATATGTGCTCGGTCTCGAAGCGCAAATTACTTTATTTATGTCGCTGGGCATGATTGGTAGCATTTTAGGCTGCGCTTGTGCTCAAGCTCTTGCAAAAAGAGTCTGCAAGATTAAGGCTTATATTAGTTTACAGCTCATCGCCGCTTTTATCTGTGTGATCAGTTATTTTGTCCCCAAAGATCAAGTAACCACCGCCTTTGCTTTGTTTTTTTTATGGAGCTTCTTTTTACAAATGGCAACGCCTTTGTTGTGGGCAAAGATGGCTGACACCATTGATTATGGTCATTGGAAAACGGGTGTTCGCATAACCGGCATGGTCTATTCTTCGGTGGTGTTTTTTATCAAATTAGGTGTCGCTTTTGGTGGCGCTTTCGCCGGTTGGTTACTCGCTTATTATGGCTATCAAGCAGACGTTGAACAAACAGAAACAGCTAAAGAGGGTATTTTACTATCATTCACTGTTTACCCCGCATTAGGTTCAATACTTGTTGCTTGGGTCATGCGAAAGTATGTGCTTAACAAAGAAAAAGTTGAACAAATACATTTAGCCTTAAAGACTCACGGGGCTTAGCCGCTATGTCAGAAGTGTCGTTTTTACCGCAAGGCTAGTCCATCTTGCCTTGTTTTGATTGCGATACATTCTAGTTCCCTTATTGTTGCTCTCAATATTGCTAATAAATAATGCTACGTAGCTGAGATGGCGTTATGAATTTGGAGCTTCAATACCATGAAGAATAAACAAAGTAACAAAAAATCATTGCTGGTCTTGGTTTTAATCTTGATCCCTATATTACTTATTGGCCGAGCACTGATAAGCGACGATGAAAGTTATCAGTCCGATGATGCTCATTTAGCTTCTGCTCATCAGGGCGACAAGCAAAGTGATCATAGTGAAAAAAATAACACGGTAGTTTGGGCAATTAATGTTGGTGGCAGTGAATATGTTGGTGTTGACGGTATAAGCTATCAAGCAGATCAATCGATAACTTCCGGTGATACAGGTACGATTGAAAATATCAAAGGCTCACAAGATAGTTTTATTTATCAATCTTTTCGCTTTGGTAATATTGGCATCAAGCAACCCATGGAAAATGGCCAATACGATATCATTTTTAAATTTGCTGAACCTGAAGATACTGCTATGGATGCCCGAGTCTTCAATGTTTTTGCTGAGGACAAGCTGGTTATTAGCGATTTAAATGTCAGGCTTGCTCGAGATGGTAAGCATATCTCGGCCTTAGCACGAGCTGTTTATAATGTTGAAGTGACCGATGGACAGCTAGATATAAACTTTGAAGCGATCAACGGGCAGCCAATCCTTAGTGCCCTAATTGTCCGTAAAAAAGAAATTGAGTCAAAGCAATGGCAATTAGTTTGGAGTGATGAATTTAATTATCAAGGTAAGCCAGATCCAAATAAATGGAGTTATGATATTTGGCCTGCTCGTAAGGTGAACAGTGAAGATCAAACTTACACCGATAACCTCAAAAATGTCCATGTAAAAGACGGTAATTTAGTGATCACCGCCTACAAAGAAAATTTAGATGATGCAAAATATACCTCTGGCCGTATTCACTCACAAGGTAAAGGCGACTTTCTTTACGGACGTGTCGACGTTCGAGCTAAGTTACCGGCAGGGCAAGGCACTTGGTCAGCTATTTGGATGTTGCCTAGTAATCCTTTTAAATATTCAAGCACCTGTCAAGAAAATGAAGATTGGCAAGGCAGTGCAACCTGTGATGCTTGGCCCAACTCGGGTGAAATAGACATCATGGAACACGTTGGTTACGACATGCAAACCATTCATGGCACCGTACATAATAAAGCTTATTATTGGGCGAATTGGGAACAACGAAAGGGCAGTATCGAAGGTCAAGATGTTGAAAAAGCCTTTCATCTTTACTCCGTTGAGTGGACGCCAGAGAGTATTACCGTATTGTTTGATAATGTGCCTTATTTCTTTTATAGCAATGAATCTAGCGGCTGGCGCGCTTGGCCTTACGATCATCCTTACCACGTTATTTTAAATCTCGCGATTGGCGGTATGTGGGGCAAAGCAGGTGGCCCGATAGATGACAGTATTTTTCCGGTATCAATGGAAGTTGACTTTGTCAGAATATTTAAACCCTTAAACCAGTAAACCGTAAATTTTAGAAATAGATGAATTTAAACGTTTATCTATCAATTTATTCAATTATTTAGAACAGTAAAGTACCTTGAGTTTAGGTAGGAATTAAAAATGAAAATATGTAATACCCACAACAATCAAGTGACCGGTGAATTTGTCACTATCGCTGACGAACGTTTTTATGCCATTAACAATGTTAATAAGATGGCTCCTTTTTTTGTTAGCGTTATTTCTAATAGTGACCATTGGCTATTCGTTTCATCAACGGGTGGATTAACCGCGGGGCGTGTATCGCCAGAGACGCCTTTATTTCCTTATATTACCGTAGACAAAATTCATGAAAGTGAGTTAAATACGGGGTGTAAAACCCTATTACGTGTTAATACGGGTAGTGAAAAGGTTGATTGGGAACCCTTTAATCGTGAGCATGAACTTCGTTTTAATATCACCAGAAACTTATACAAGAACGTATTAGGCAATAAACTGTGTTTTGAAGAAATTCATAATGATTTGCAGTTAGCCTTTCGCTATACCTGGGCAACGAGCGACACCTATGGTTTTGTAAGAAAATGTGAATTAGAGAACTTATCAGATAAACCTTTAAGTGTTGAAATTATTGATGGTTTTCAGAATGTATTACCTGCAGGTACACCGCGCTTTACGCAAACAAATTCAAGTAATTTAGTTGATGCCTATAAGTGGACCGAGTTAGATGAAAGTTCAGGTCTTGCCTTTTTTACTTTGTTTTCTGGGATCACCGATAGAGCAGAGCCTTGTGAGTCATTAAAAGCGAATACGGTTTTTTTCCTTGGTTTAGATAACACTAATATTTTACTCTCATCTGAGCAATTAAGTGCTTTTCGACGTGGCGAACAGGTTGAACAGGAAACAACAAAGCGAGGTATTCGTGGCGCATATTTAGTGAATACTACCCTTGAACTTAAGCCGCACAGTGATAAAAAATGGCAATTTATTGCTAATATTGAGCAGACTCAAAGTCAATCTGTTGTCTTGCGTCGTCAGCTAGGCGAACGAAATAAACTCGACGAAAATATCAACGATTCTATAGCGAATGGCTCTGATGAACTAGCACGTATTATGGCTTCTGTTGATGGTTTTCAATTAACGGGTGAAGAGAGTGTTGCCGAGCATCACTATGCTAATGTTTTATTTAATGCCTTGCGTGGTGGTATTTTCGACGATCAATATCAGATCTCTGCTGATGATTTTACCAAGACGATTAATTTATTTAACCATAAGGTTTATCAACGCAATCAAGCGCTGTTAGACAGCTTGCCGGAAAAGTTAGATTTTGTGGAATTACTGACAGAAATTAAAACGTCTGGCGATAGCCAACTTGAGCGCTTAGCTTCTGAATATTTACCTATATCATTTGGTCGTCGTCATGGCGATCCGAGTCGTCCATGGAACCAGTTCGCTATTAAATTAGTGGATGAAAACAATAAGCGTTTGTTAACTTACCAAGGAAATTGGCGAGATATTTTTCAAAACTGGGAGGCATTAACGTATAGCTACCCGCAATTTATTGAAAGTGTTGTTGCCAAGTTTGTTAATGCTTCGACGATGGATGGTTATAATCCTTATAGAATTACCAAAGAAGGCATCGACTGGGAAGTAGAAGAACCTGATGACCCGTGGAGCTATATTGGCTATTGGGGTGATCATCAAATAATTTACTTACAAAAGATGCTTGAGCTGTCGAAGCAATTTCACCCAGAAAAATTGACTGCGATGCTGCGCCAAACACTTTTCAGTTATGCCAATGTGCCTTATCGCATTAAGTCATTTGATGACTTGGTTAAAGATGCTAAAAGCACCGTCACCTATGATGAGTCGCTCGCGCTTAACATTGAGCAACGTGTTAAAACAATGGGGGCTGATGGCAAACTGGTCCTTGACGACAAGGGTGATGTTTATCAAGTTAACTTGTTGGAAAAATTATTAGTGCCCTTATTGTCTAAATTGGGTAATTTAGTGGTTGATGGCGGCATTTGGTTAAATACCCAAAGACCCGAGTGGAATGATGCAAACAATGCTTTAGTTGGGCAAGGTTTATCTATGGTGACCTTATGTTACTTGCGTCGTTATGTTTGTTTTTTCCAAGAGTTAATTGCTAATGAAACACAAGATGTTGAGTTGTCTATTGAAGTTAACTTATGGTTGACTGATACGGCAAACGCATTAACACATTTAGTTTCAACGTTAACCCCTGAGCCAGTAACTGCTGAGGTACGCTATCAAAGTACTGCAGAACTAGGCATGGCAGCAAGCCATTACCGTCAAGCTATTTATAGCCAAGAAGGTTTTAGTGGTAAGACGCATCAGCAGATTAGTCAGATCAGTGCGATGTTAAGTGATGCCCTACAAGCGATTGAACATACGATTGAGACCAATGAACGCGCCGACGGATTATATAACGCTTATAATTTATTGAGCCTAGAAAATAAGACCTCCAAGGTTAAAAATCTGTACCCCATGCTCGAAGGACAGGTTGCTGCCTTAAGTTCTGGTGCACTTAAACCAAAACAAGTGGTTGATGTACTCGAAGCGCTTTTTGCGAGTGATGTTTATCGCCCCGATCAAAAAAGTTTTATGCTTTACCCCGATAGAAAGCTACCAAGCTTTTTAGAAAAAAATTGTGTTGATGCCCCGCAGGTACAAGAAAACACTTCGCTGCAACAGATGCTTAAACAGGCTGATGAACGTATCATCTTGCAAGATATTGATGGTCAATATCGCTTCAATGCTGATATTACTAATAGCAATGTTCTACAAGATAAATTAACAGAGCTTAGTCAAGAATATCCTCAAGCACTGACAACTGATAAAACAGCGATTTTTGATCTTTATGAGCAAACCTTTAATCATCAAGCTTTTACTGGCCGCTCTGGTGGTATGTTTGGTTTTGAAGGTTTGGGCTGTATCTATTGGCACATGGTTTCTAAGCTGATGTTAGCGGTAGAAGAAAACTTTTTTAACTGTGTTGAGCAAGGAGAAAGTGACGAGGTAAGGCGACAAATTGCCAGTTTATACTATCGAGTTCGTGACGGTATTGGTTTTAACAAAACGCCACTTGAATATGGGGCATTTCCAATGGACCCATACTCTCATACCCCTAAACATTCGGGTGCGCAACAACCGGGTATGACCGGACAAGTGAAAGAAGAAATACTTTCACGTTTTGGCGAGTTAGGTCTTCGCGTTAACGCAGGCGTTGTCTCGTTTGAACCAAGCTTATTGCAATCATGTGAATTTATTCAACAAGCCAAGCCATTTCGCTACCTAGATGTGAACAAAAATTGGCAAGAAATAACGGTGCCAGCAATGGGACTCGCCTTTACTTGGTGTCAGGTTCCAATTGTTTACCAGCTTAACGATGAAGTTGAACCTTCGTTAATGGTGACTTATAAAGACGGTAAACAGCACACATTTTCAGCGTTGAGTTTACCTGCTAAAGAGAGCACTGAGCTGTTTCTTAGAAGCGGTCAAATACAGCAATTAACCTTAACGATATCAACTGATAATTTATTCTATTAATCATTATTTAGCATGATTTTTTTGGTTGTTTGATTAAAGACGGGGTATCAATACCCCGTCAATTATATATAACGATGGTTATCGGAGACGAGCATGTCGAGTAAATACAATAAGCATATGTCATTGGCTGGAATGAATCTTGGTCATTCTTCTAGAGAAGACTTACAAAGTGCTGTTAATGGGGTACTTGATAATAAAATTCATGGTATTTCCTTTAGCCCTTATACCGAAGGGCAAGGGCCTGGCACTAAGATAAGCGAGGCACAGATATCGGCACGTATGGCGATTATTTCTCCTAGTATTAACTGGATCCGTTCTTTTTCTTGTACTGATGGTAATGAAAATATCCCCAAGATAGCAAAGCAGCAAGGTTTAAAAACCTTAGTCGGTGCGTGGCTAGATGATGATTTAGAAAATAATGAGAAAGAAATCAACAACCTGATAGCGGTTGCACAACAAGGTTATGCTGATATTGTTGCCGTTGGCAATGAAGTCCTACTGCGTGAAGACTTAAGTGAAGGACAATTAATCGCTTACATTAATCGTGTAAAAGCAGCATTACCGGGTATCGAAGTAGGCTATGTTGACGCTTACTATGAATTTGAAGAACATCCCAAGGTTACCGACGCCTGCGACTTGATCTTAGCGAATTGTTATCCTTTTTGGGAAGGCTGTGCCCTTGAGTACTCCATTCTTTACATGAAAGACATGTATCGCCGTGCTATTAAAGCTGGCAAAGGTAAAAAAGTTATTATCACTGAAACTGGCTGGCCGAATGAAGGTCCAGCAGAGTGGGGTGCTGTGCCATCTTATGAAAACGCCATTAAGTACTTTTTAGGTACTTATCAGTGGGCAGAAGAAGAGAATATAGCGGTCTTCTATTTTTCATCATTTGATGAGGTTTGGAAAGTTAAAGATGAAGGCGGTGTTGGCGCGCATTGGGGACTTTGGGATAAAAACGGGAAATTAAAGTATGTTTAAAAAACACAGTGATAAAGTAGCAACAATTAGTTCGATGAAATTAGTTCATGAAAATGCTATTTGTTATTCTGGCTATCGTGACGGGCAAAATCCAAGAGAAGGTCTTTACCCAAGTTATAATGAAGTTAAAGAAGACTTACTTATTTTGAAAAAAAATTGGAGTTACCTTCGACTTTACGATTGTGGACCACACGCCGAACTTGTTCTTGATGTTATTAAAACTGAAAAACTGCATTTCAAAGTAATGCTAGGCGTCGATATGGCAGCCGAAATGAGTAACCCTAACTGTCCTTGGGGGGCTGATTTTAGCCAAGAAGTTATTAATGCTAATCGTCAGAAAAATTGTGATGAAATTCATAGTATGATCGCACTTACCAAAAAATATGATGACATCGTATTTTCAGTTTCTGTCGGTAATGAAGCGAGTGTCGAATGGACAGACCATATGGTACCTGTCGATAGTTTAGTAAACTATGTAAAACAAATTAAAAAAGAAATTCATCAACCGGTAACTTTTTGTGAAAACTATGTCCCTTGGACATACAAACTTGAGCCCTTGGTTGCTGAACTAGATTTTATTTCCATTCATACTTACCCTGCCTGGGAATACAGAACGATGGAAGATGCACTCGAATATACCAAACAAAATTATTACAGTGTTGCCCATCATTATCCTGACAAACCGGTGATAATTACCGAAGCGGGTTGGACAACGGCATCAAATGGACGGGGCATAGAGCCTTGGAATGCTAACGAAGTACTACAGGCAGAATATTATCAGCAACTACTTGCTTGGACGACAGAAGAAAAAATACTGACCTTTGTCTTTGAAGCCTTTGATGAACCATGGAAAGGATCTCCTGATAAATTAGAACCTGAAAAACATTGGGGACTTTTTAAAGTCGACCGTACGCCTAAGTTAGTGATGAAAAATATTTATCCAAACGAGGTTATAAACATTAACAAAAACAATGCTGTTGCTTAGTTTTCGTTAAAGTTTAACTGTCAATAAAAGTAATAACCCAAGGATTTTGTCAGCAAATATTGCTCGGTCAAAGTCGTTGGGTTTTATTTTATTGGTCAAATTAAAGACTAAATGATTGAAAGTCCCTTCTTCACCCAAGCCATTAACCTTTCCCTTATATTTTAAAGCGTTTGACCAAGCTATCAAGGTTCATCGCCATTGCAGTAAGTGATTCACTTGAAGAGGCTATACGGGTTGATATTTGCGCACTGTTTTCTGTGCTATCGCTTATCGTATGAACGTGAATATTAATTTCACCGACAACGGCTGCTTGCTCTTCTGTTGCTGTGGCCACCTGAGTATTTAGATCTGAAATGAGCTGAATATTAGCAACAATTTCTTCGAGTGCCTCTGTTGTCTGTTGAGCATCCGTTGCGCCAACTTCGGCGGTCACTTTGCTTTCCCTCACGCTATCAACGGCTCGCTGAGACTCTGATTGCAAAAGGTTGATCATTTTATTAATTTCATCAGTGGACTCACTGGTGCGCTTCGCTAAGTTACGAACTTCATCAGCGACCACCGCAAAACCACGACCTTGTTCGCCTGCACGAGCAGCCTCAATCGCGGCATTTAATGCCAGTAAATTTGTTTGCTCTGAAATTCCTCGTATAACATCAAGCACACTGCTAATAGCGTTGCTTTTATTCGCTAAAGATTCAATGGTAACAGACACAGAATCCATATTTTGTGCCATCTGGTAAATATTCTCAGTTGATTCTTTAACAACAACTTGTGCATTTTTAGCTTGGGTTATCGCTTCGCTCGTCGAGTCAGCCGCATGTGCGGCGTTTGCTGCAATTTCTGTAATGGTTGAACCCATTTCACTAATAGCCGTTGCAACTTGTGTGGCGATGTCACGCTGACCTTCAGCATCGAGTTTTGACTGCTCTGCATCTTGGGAAACATCTAACGATGCTTGGCGGACATCTTTTGATGTTTTAGCGACATCATTAACTACCGAGTGTATTTTACTGATAAAAGTATTAAAACCATGGGCCAAACGTGAGACTTCTTCGCTGCCGCTTTCACTTAGTCGGTAACTAAGGTCGCCTTCACCATCACCCAAGGCTTTAAATAATCCAGCGAGGTCATTGATAGGTTGCGTTAAACTTTTTGCAAAAATGATACTGATCAAAATAAACACTACGACAATAATGGCAAACCAAATCAGCATATAATTTCGTGACTCGTTCAACGCTAAGTACAATTCAGCCTTTGGCACTTCTGCAACAACATACCAACCCAAACTTGAGATATAGCTTGTCGCCACGATTAAACTTTCTGTTTCTTGAAAAGAAAATTGTTCTTTTGATAACAGCGTTTGAAAATTTATATCTTTATATATATCAGTCAAGTTCGCCTTTTCACTTTTTGCTTTATCTTGATGAATTTTTACCAACCCCGAGTGATCAACAAGATACACTAAACCTGACTCTTCAATTTTAAAGCTGTTTAGGTAACTAACCATGTCATTAAATGATTTAGATAATCCAGAAACACCTCGTCCATTAAGTTGTTGATAGTTGATAAAAACATCTACATTACCATTCGGATAAGCGTAGGTACTTGCCGACTCTTCTTTATTACCATTGGTAAATGCAAAAAACCAACCATCAAGACTGTCATCTTTGAGAACACGTAGAAAGCCATCTTGGTTCCAATATTTAGCTGTTTTTCGATCGGCGAAGGAGGCATTACTTAAATTGTTATCTTTAGCGATGTTACTCAGCATGCTAATAACGTTAGCTTCATTATCTTTGCTGGCACCAGACTCTATCCAATCAAGTAGAAAAGGGTTAGTGGCAATAGATTTTGTTAACACTTTCATTTCAGAAATTTCACCGTCGACTGCATTACGAACGCGTAGCAGGAGATTAGGTAAATCTGATTGTTGTAGTCTGGATATAAGCAGTTCTTTGGCTTTTGAGTGGCCAACAAAGCCAACAATACTGGTCGATATGATAACGGCCATTAACATAGCAATGACTAACTTAGATCGGATAGAAAGGGTGGTTAAAAATCTCATTAAATAGATCCTATTTGCAAGTTTTCCACAAACTTTTCGGTTACGGCGATTTGTCCATAAAATCCTTTTTATAAGGGTTTTAAAATAGATTCGCTCTCAATTTGCTTGAGCTTAACATATCCATGTAGTCGCACCATTTAAAACCACAACAATTTAACTTTCTTTCAAGATAGCTAATTATTTCAGCTGATTAAATATAAAATCACTTTATTTAAATACCAAAAATATTTTTTGATGACAATGAACTATCGATTAACTTACTGACTTAATGACTCAGTAAGTTAAGTTAAGTTAAGCTATTTTTACCTTAATGAGATGAAACGGTCTTTAGCAACGATAGTAAGGAAATTTTTATTCGACCATCAGTGGTGGAAGGGGTAGTATAATATCAGATGATTTCGGAGCAAATATGTCTGACAACCCACTATTACGTTTCAATAAATTTATTTCAAAAAAGCCAGAGTATCTATTTTGGGTTTTACAAATCTGCTTTTGGTCTTTCGTTTCATTAATTAGTCTGATATCACTGACACTTTGGTATGTCCAAATCGATGTCGAGCACCTTAATCACACTTTTTGGCAGTCTGTTGTGGGGATATTTTGTTCATTGCCACTGTATTGGATTTTCATGAGGTGTTGGCACTCACCTATTTTTACCCGCGTACTGATAACCATCGTTTCAGTGATTTGTATTTCCTTTATTTGGACACTTATCCGAGTCAAACTTTATATAGAACTGACCAGCTCTGCCGGTAATTGGGACGAGTTTGGCGGCTGGTATTTTAGTAGTATTTTTATTTTCTTTTGTTGGACCGGTTTTTTTCATGGTATTCGCTATTATCAATTGTTGCAATTTGAGCATAAAATGTTGCTTTCAAAGGCAGCGGAAGCTAAAGAAGAGCAATTAAAAAGAGTGAACGCGCAATCGGTAGCCCGAGATGCAAAAATAAAAATGTTACGTTACCAACTCAACCCTCATTTTCTTTGTAACACCCTCAATGCCATTAATTCTCTGATCGAATGCGAAGCTCCAGAGAAAGCTCAGCGGATGACCGTTCAATTAAGTAAGTTTTTACGTTATTCATTAGACAATAACCCTGATACTAAAATTGCGTTAGAATTTGAAATTATCGCACTTAATTTATATTTAGAAATAGAGAAAACCCGTTTTGGCGAGCGACTTAAATTAGATTTTAAAATTTCTGATAAAGCAAAGTTAGCTTTAATACCGAGTTTATTAATACAACCTATTATTGAAAACTCAATGAAACATGTTATCGCGCAAAATGAAGAGGGTGGCACTATTAGTCTATGGGCTGACGTTGTTGATAAAATGTTGGTGTTAGAGTTAAGTGATACCGGTTCTGGAACCGCGGTTGACGGTAGTAAAATGAAAGGAAAAAGGAGTCGAGGTGTCGGCTTGCGTAATATCGATGAAAGACTTAAAGTGTTATATACAGATGACTACGTATTTAACCTTAATATTATCCCATCAGGTGGTTTAAAAACTATCATTAAGCTGCCTTTTGAAACGCTTGATGAAATAACACCTGCTAGCCAGTACCAAACTCAATGACGGTGAGTTAAATTTATGAATAAGTTAAGAACAATTATTGTTGATGATGAGCCTTTAGCGCTTAATCTCTTGCGTGCAAAGTTAAATAAAATTCCTGAAATAGAAATTATTGCAGAATGTAAAAATGGCCGTGAAGCGATTGAAGCGACGATGGCCTTAGCACCTGATTTACTCTTTTTAGATATACAGATGCCAGGTGTTGATGGTTTTGGCGTTATTAAAAAATTACAATCTGATATTGTTCCTATGGTGGTTTTCACGACCGCATTTGAGCAATATGCTTTAGATGCGTTTGATGTGCATGCCGTTGACTATATTCTTAAACCTATTGATGACGAACGAATTCAGCGCGCCATTCAGCGTGCATTGGTTCGTTGTGAAAGTGATGAAGATACTTTAAACAAATCTCGCATTATTAGTGCGATAGACTCAATCAATGAAATGGAAAATCCTGATAATGCTTCTTCGCAGAGTATCAGCCTTCCTAAGCTTAATACCGACAAAGTTGAGCGTAAAATCGTCATTAAAGACCGAGACGATATAACCTTGTTAAAACAAACCGATATTGAATGGGTTGACGCAGCAGGAGATTATGTTTGTGTTCATGCGCAAGGCGTTACTCATATTAAACGCTGCACCTTGAAAAATTTGCTAGAAGATTTAGACTCTGAAATGTTTAAACGTGTGCACCGTTCAACGATTGTTAATCTTAATTATATTCAAAAAGTGATCCCGCATACCAAAGGTGAGTTTTTTCTTAAATTAGGTGAATATGACCAAGTTAAAGTGAGCCGTAATTATCGAGAAGTGATCAAGAGTTTTTTAACTGACATGTAGTATATTGACGACGACTCGTGGTCAATATGCCATTTTTTATCTAAGTGATCTTGTTATTGCCTTATATTGACCAGCCTACCGCTTCTAAAATCCCCTTTATCGTAATACGGTTGTTAAAAATAGCCGCTCATTAGATGATTGATATAACTGTAGATGTTACTCACTTGGGTAAACAGTCATTGTTAATTAAGGGATATTAAATGTTAAGTATTAAACAGATAATTATTGCGTCCATTTTTTCTATGGCATTAATAGTGCCTTGCTATGCAGCCGATAGTCACGCGGCTAATCGACTTAATTATTATGCACCACATGCTGAAAAAGCACCAAGTGTTGATGGTATTGCCAATGAAAGTGTTTGGCAATTGGCACAGTGGCAAAATTTAGATCAACGTTGGTTAGGTCCAGAATTTTCAAAAGAAGACTTTCAAGGCCGATACAAAGTGGTTTGGACGCAAGCTAAATTATATATTATGGCTGAAATTATTGATGACATTCTCATTGATACCCATCGCGACCCCTTGAGCCAATATTGGGATGACGATTGCTTAGAGATTTTTATTGATGAAGATTTCTCTGGCGGTGATCACCAATATAACCATAATGCACTTGCCTACCATATGTCTCTTGATAACCAAGCCATAGATATAGGCACCAACAAAAAGCCGCAGAACTATTCACATCATGTTCAAAGCAACTGGAAACAACAAGGCAATACGGTTATTTGGGAACTAAGCATCGATATTTATAACGATGAATATCAAGATACCACAACAGACTCAAGCAGTATTAACAAACCAGTCGCCTTGTTTGCTGGCAAAGTGATGGGACTCATGGTGGCTTATTGTGATAACGACGGCAGTGAACTACGTGAAAATTTTATTGGCTCTGAGTCTGCAGAGGGTGGAGCGCCCGATCGTGGTTGGATAGATGCGGGTATGTTCGGTAAGCTTATCTTGGCTAAATAATCGCTTAGATAAGCGTTAAGTTTTTCTTTTCCCTCTCCTAGACATGAGCATTATAAAATGAACAATATTGAAAAAAAATTCATCCATAAGTTATTTGTTATAACAATCACTTCTCTCACCATAATGAGTTGTGCACCGGTAAATCAGGCAACTCAAATGAATAAAGACACCACCGATATTAATTACCAGCTTTTAATGACCCAAGAAATATTACTGACTAGCGAAGCCGGTGATAAAATAGCGCCACAGCAGAATTTAACCTTTCAACAAGGTACAGCTACGGGCAAGGTTATTGTTGTAAGACCAGATATTAAAAAACAAAAGATTGTTGGTATTGGTACATCGTTCACTGAATCTTCCGCTTTTGTGCTTGCACACTTACCTAAAGATAAGCGTGCAGAGGTGATGGAAAATATTTATGGCGAAAAGGGCGCTAATTTTTCAATAGCACGCACGCATATTGGCGCAACAGACTTTGCCGTGGACGGTCGCTATTCATATGCAGAACGTAAAGATGACGCTAACTTAACATCATTCAGTATCGCGGTAGATAGCGATGGTTTTAGCGCTCAAGATTACCCTGGTATTAAAGATGAGCAATTTGATTTGTTGCCAATGATAAAAGAAGCTTACGCGATAAAAAATCAGCAAGTCGATAAAGATTTAAAAATTGTCGCTTCCGCATGGACTGCGCCACCTTGGATGAAAACAATTGAAGACTATTATGTTAAACCAACACCTGAAAATAATCACCAAGGGACGGGCGGCGAATTAAAACCACAGTACGTCGCTACTTATGCAGACTATCTTATTAAGTACCTCGATGCATATCAGCAAGAAGGTATTGAACTCTGGGCACTAACGCCAGTAAATGAACCGCATGGCAACAGTGGTCAATGGGAAAGTATGCATTTTACGCCTAAAAGCCAAAATACTTTTATTAAGGACCATTTAGGACCAAAATTAAAAGCGAGTGCGCACAAAGCGGTTAAATTACTTATTTATGACCAAAATCGTGATGAAATGGAGCATTGGACTGATGAAATACTCGGGGATAAAGAAACGTCTGAGTATGTTTATGGTACAGCCGTTCATTGGTACGAAAGCAGTAATCAAGTTAATGAAGATGTGTTTGACCGGGTTCATGAAAAATTTCCAGAGTTTTCAATTATACATACCGAAGGCACGATTGATGATCTAGGTAAAGATGCACCAGCAGGTATCTTAGATCCTGTCCGCTTTAAAGAAAGTAACTGGTTCAATAATGATGATTTTTGGTGGAACGAAAATGCGACCGACTGGGCGTACACTGCAACTTGGGCACCTAAACCTGAGGATCATCCGATTTACACCCCCGTTCATCGTTATGCACGTAATATTATTGTTAGTTTAGATCATTGGTTAGAGGGCTGGATAGATTGGAATATCGTACTCGATAAGCATGGTGGGCCTAATCACGTAGGTAACTTTTGTGGTGCACCTATCATGATTGATACTGACACAGGTGAGGTTTATTACACCCCGATTTATTATGTATTAGCACAATTTAGTAAAACCATTCGACCAGGTGATACGGCATTACAGGTTAATCAGCAGTTAGAAGGCTTAGACAAAGATGCTTTACACGCCAGCGCTGCGATTAATGACAATGGTTTGGTCAGTGTACAGTTACTTAATACCACTAAAGCACCAATAAATTATTCATTACAAATTGGTAGTCAATATGCGCAAGTAACTATTGCCGCTAATGCCGTGCAAACAGTACGTGTTAAGCTTTAGTTTTTAATCGTTTTAACAAGCCATATAATTAATAAGAGTAAAGATTAAGTGAATAAACATCCCTTTGAAGTTATAGCGCTGGATAACGGTGCTAAGCTGATATTTACCCCTTGTCCTGGCACTAAATTAGTTAGCCTTGAACAATCACTTAAGCAGTTGAAGCAAGAGGGTGTTTCAATGCTGATCACATTAATGTTTGATGAAGAAATGGCAAGTAACAAGGTACTTTCTTTACCTGAACTCTGTCGCCAGTATCAGCTTAGTTGGCTACAATTGCCAATTATTGATGATGAAGCGCCGAGTACTGCTTTTGAAGCGCAATGGGCAATAAATAAAACGACCATAGTCGATGAATTGAAGAATAAAGGTACGGTCGCTATTCATTGTAAAGGAGGCACAGGCCGAACGGGAACTGTTATTGCTCTATTACTATTAGCACTAGGTTGGCCAGTCGATAAAATTGTTACAGAAGTACAAAAAGTGAAACCTAAAGCTTTGAAAATTAAAAAACAACGAGATTATTTGAATCGTCAGTTAACAAAAGCCGAGACACTATTTTGATAACAATATAAAGCCACTTTGCAGCCAGAAGAGTACTGATTTCATGTTAACTTAGCTCAGAGGTAATTAGTTAAACCCTTTAGCGATTTAATTTTGTCTGCTATCGTGTTAATTCAACTTACGGTGTTATTTAAATTCGCTTTTAACGCATTGATTACCCACTACACCTCATTTAAATTGCAACTATTTGTTGTATCACTCAAGATAAATTAATGACAGTAAGCCGTGGTCTCGCGGTTTTACTGACAAATTATAATAAAAATAGATAAATAATAAAGCCTGATATAGGTTTGTTATTAACAACACCAATTTTAAGCGATATAAAGAATAAACTTGCTACCTGACGTAGCTAAATTCTTTGTGTTTATTTTTAAGCAATAGGACCTCACCACAATGGCTGGAACATCTTTTACTTTAGATCAAAGCAAAACCTCACAAGCGAATTCATCTAATGGATTTGGTGGAGATAACTCTACTCGCTTTGCGTTAATTTCACTGACATCATTGTTTTTTATGTGGGGATTTATTACCTGCTTAAATGACATTTTGATCCCCCATTTAAAGGCCATTTTTTCGTTAAGTTATGCACAGTCTATGCTAGTGCAATTTTGCTTTTTTGGTGCTTACTTTTTGGTTTCTCTGCCTGCAGGATGGTTTGTCGAAAAAATGGGCTATCAAAAAGGCATTGTGGTCGGTTTAGTGATTGCGGCTTTGGGTTGTTTAATGTTTTATCCCGCCGCTTCTTTACATAGTTATCCTGTTTTTTTGGCGGCTTTATTCGTTTTAGCTAGTGGTATTACCGTTTTGCAAGTTTCTGCAAATCCTTATGTGACCTTACTGGGTAAAAAAGAAACCGCTTCGTCACGATTAACCATGACCCAAGCGTTTAATTCTTTAGGCACAACTATCGCACCTTATTTTGGCGCTTTATTAATTTTAAACGAAGTCACTGATTCAATGTCAGCGAACAGTGCTGAATCGGTACAACTGCCTTATTTAGGACTGATGGCGGCCTTGTTAGTGCTTGCTGCTATTTTTGCTTTCTTAAAACTTCCACATATTGAAAGTGCTGAGGTGGTTGACGGAGAAAAAATTGAAGGGTCGGCATGGCAGTATCGCCATCTAGTTTTAGGTGCTATCGGTATTTTTGTTTATGTTGGCGCAGAAGTGTCAATTGGCAGCTTTTTGGTGAGCTTTTTAGGCGAAACTGATATCGCCGGTTTAGAAGAAACTCAAGCGGCAAAGTACCTTACTTATTATTGGGGCGGAGCTATGGTTGGGCGCTTTATTGGCGCTGCAGTCATGCAAAAAATTGATGCGGGTAAAACCTTAGCCTTTAATGCGCTTTGTTCAGTGGTTTTAATTGCCATCACTATTTTAAGCTCTGGCAGCATAGCGATGTGGGCAATTTTATTAGTAGGGTTATTTAACTCTATTATGTTTCCAACTATTTTTAGTTTGGCGTTAAGTGGCCTTAAAAAGCACACCAGCCAGGGAGCGGGCATCCTTTGCTTAGCGATCGTTGGTGGCGCCATCGTCCCTGTATTACAGGGCCTGTTAGCGGATAGTGTTAGTGTGCAGTTTGCTTTTATCTTACCTTTGTTTTGTTACGTCTATATCGTCTTTTACGGTTTGAAGGGTAGCAAGGTAGTCACAGAAAAATAATGAATATGAACGCAATGAAATACTTAAAATTTAACAAAAAAAATTGGTTTCTTATCACGCTTTCGTTATTAATTCTTGGTTGCAGCCCTGCTGAAAATTCGACGTTAACGGGGCAAGAGACACAAGCTATTGATAGCAATAAAGCCGATAAGATTTGGCCTCAACTTGAAAGTGACGTTAAAAAAGATGTGCAAGTCGAGCAAAGAGTAGCTGACTTACTCGCTAAGATGACCTTGCAACAAAAAGTGGCGCAAATGATCCAACCAGAAATTCGTGATATTACCCTCGAGGATATGCGAACCTATGGTTTTGGCTCATATTTAAATGGTGGTGGGGGTTTCCCCAATAATAATAAGCATTCTACCCCTGCAGATTGGGTTTTATTGGCGGAGAAAATGTATCAAGCATCTGTTGATGATTCACTCGACGGTTCAACAATTCCAACGATGTGGGGCACTGATGCGGTGCACGGTCATAATAATGTTATCGGGGCGACACTTTTCCCTCATAATATTGGCTTGGGCGCAGCAAATAATCCGACACTTATTGAGAAAATAGCAGAAATAACCGCGACCGAAGTCATGGTTACCGGTATTGATTGGGTGTTTGCTCCAACTGTTGCCGTGGTTAGAGATGATCGTTGGGGAAGAACCTATGAAGGCTACTCAGAAGATCCTGAAATTGTTCGCTTATACGCAGCGTCAGTCGTCAAAGGTTTACAAGGTCATGCCAATAAAGATTTTTTAGGTGATAAACGCGTGATCAGTACCATTAAACATTTTATCGGTGACGGCGGTACGCAAGGTGGCGATGATCAAGGCGAAAACATAGCGAGCGAGCAAGAGCTCTTTACTGTGCATGCCCAAGGCTATGTTGGCGGTTTAACTGCGGGTGCTCAGTCGGTAATGGCTTCATTTAATAGTTGGCATGGAGATAAAGTCCATGGTCATAAATATTTGCTAACCGATGTCTTGAAAAATAGAATGGGTTTTGACGGATTTGTTGTCGGTGATTGGAATGGTCACGGGCAAGTTAAAGGCTGTATCAAAGAAAATTGCGCTCAAGCGGTTAATGCTGGCTTAGATATTTTTATGGTGCCAACAGAAGCGTGGCGACCACTTTATGACAATATAATTGCACAAGTAAAGCAAGGCGATATTCTGCAGTCACGTATTGATGATGCGGTAACGCGTATTTTACGGGTAAAGGTCCGCGCCGGGCTTTTTGAAAAGCCCAGTCCTGCCAAACGTGTTTTATCAGGGAACATTGCCTTAATTGGTGGTGAGTCGCACCGCGAAGTTGCTCGTCAGGCGGTTCGCGAATCCTTAGTGTTGTTAAAAAACAACGGACAGCTATTACCTTTATCACCTAAGCAACATATCTTAGTAGCGGGCGATGCCGCTGATAATATCGGTAAACAGTCAGGGGGCTGGAGTATTACTTGGCAAGGAACTGGTAATAAAAATTCAGACTTTATCGGTGGCTCTTCTATTTATTCTGGGATAGAACAACAAGTCAGTGCCGCAGGTGGTCAAGTAACCTTGAGTGTTGATGGCAGTTACACAAACAAACCCGATGTAGCGATTGTCGTTTTTGGTGAAGAACCTTATGCTGAAGGGCATGGTGATATTGATAACCTTGAATATCAGCGTGGTCATAAAAAAGATTTAGCGTTACTTACATCACTTAAAGCAAAAGGAGTACCTGTTGTTGCTGTTTTTATTAGTGGTCGACCTATGTGGGTCAATGCTGAACTCAATGCTAGCGATGCATTTGTCGCTGCGTGGCTACCGGGCTCAGAGGGTAAGGCAATCGCAGATGTTTTATTGAAAAGCCCAGCTGATAATATCCAACACGACTTTACCGGTAAATTGTCTTTCTCTTGGCCTAAATTACCAACACAAATTGTCAATCGTTTTGACGAAGACTACCAACCATTATTTTCATATGGCTATGGTTTAACCTACCAAGACGACACTTTATTAGCTGACTTGTCTGAGCAATCTAATGTGGCGCTTAATACGCATTTAATTACCGATATTTTCTTAGGTAAGGCGATAGCGCCTTGGAAAATGTTATTGTTTTCTCAACAACAAAACATTGAAATAGAGTCGAGTAGTGAATCACTTAAAGGAATTTCTTATCGAACGGTTGATAAAGAAATACAAGAAGATTCATTTCGACTTAAGACCACTGGCGCAGCGAGTGCGGGAGTTAAATTTATTAACAGCAACGGTTTTAGAGAAGATCTTACTAGTGAACTCGAAAAAAATGCTGACTTAACATTTTCAGTTAAAAGAGACAGTGATATTAATGCGCCTGTTTATATCACCATGAATTGTGAAACGCTTGGCGACAGCGCAAATTGTCAGGCAAGTTATAATATTCAAGCACAATTAGCGGCATTTAAGCAGGGTGAGTGGCAAGATATTGCTATTAGCTTACATTGCTTTGCTGAAAAAGGTCTTCAGCTGAGTAAAGTTGCTGTGCCTTTTGAATTGCGTACCTCGGGCGCGATTAATCTATCTGTTAACCATATTCGATTAGTGCCAAATAAAGCGACTAGCGCGCCATTGAAATGCCCGCAGTAGTCTATTTAACTTAAAGGATAAGGATAAGGATAAGTCTGATTGTTGAGCTTTATCCTTTTTTTTGGTCAAATCAGCGTATTTATTGATAATGACCATATTCGATTAGTGCCAATCAAGGCGACTAGCGCTATTGAACTGCCCGCAGTAGTCTATTTAACTTAAAGGATAAGGATAAGGCTGATTGTTGAGCTTTATCCTTTTTTTTGGTCGAATCAGCGTATTTATTGATAATGACCTTATTCGATTAGTGCCAAGTAGAGCGTCTAGCGCCATTGAACTGCCCGCAGTAGTCTATTTAACTTAAAGGATAAGGATAAGGATAAGGATAAGTCTGATTGTTGAGCTTTATCCTTTTTTTTGGTCGAATCAGCGTATTTATTGATAATGACCATATTCGATTAGTGTCAAGTAAAGCGTCTAGCGCCATTGAACTGTCTGTAGCAGTCTACTTAACTTAAAATATAAGGATAAGGCTGATTGTTGAGCTTTATCCTTTTTTCTGGTCGAATCAACGTATTTATTGATAATGACCTTACGGTTGTCGCTATGTGCGTGTAAACTTGCTGATAATATTTACAATATCAAAAGAAAATCATATGAATCAAGAAGAAAACTATCCGATTGGAACGCCAGGCAAAAAATGGACAGAAAAAGAAAATGTTCAGTGGTTTAAAGCACAAACGGTAACCCGTTCATATCAAGATGAAGTCGTTGAAAAGATAAACGCGTTAAAAGAAGATTTTGATGTTCTTCAATATGGCGCATTATCGCTTGATGAAAGTCGTTATCCTTTGTATGTGATTAAAACAAAAAACTGGCAAGACAATAAAAAAACAGTTTTAGTGACCGGTGGTGTTCACGGCTATGAAACCAGTGGAGTGCAGGGGGCATTACGCTTTGCCCAAACACAAGCCGGCAAATATGCGGAACACTTTAATATTGTCGTTGCGCCCTGTATCAGCCCTTGGGGTTATGAAACAGTTAACCGTTGGAATTGCAAAGCGATAGATCCCAATCGTTCTTTCTATCAAAACAGCCCAGCCCAAGAGTCAGCAGCGATAATGAAGTATGTTGCCGAGCTCAACAGTGATATTTTTGTGCATATAGATTTACACGAAACGACTGACACCGATAATTCAACATTTCGACCAGCACTTTGTGCTCGAGATGCGATAGAAGAAAAAGAATGGCAAATCCCTGATGGCTTTTATTTAGTCGCCGATAGCGTGAAGCCAGTCGCTGACTTTCAAAAAGCGATTATTGATGCCGTTGAAGAAGTTACCCATATAGCGCCTGCTGACGAAAGCGGTAAATTGATCGGTGTACCCCTTGAACAGCAGGGCGTTATTAATTATGCTGCGCGCGAGTTAGGATTATGTATGGGCTTAACCAATGCTAAATTCTTGACCACCACCGAAGTTTACCCCGACAGCCCAAAAGTTGATGATGAAAACTGCATTCTAGCGCAAGTGGCTGCTATAACGGGTGGTTTAGATTATATTTTAAAAAGTGAATAACCTGATAAAACCGAAAAATTTGCACACTAAAACATTTTCATAATGTTAAGTTCGTGCTATTTTTCTCTGACATTTAATTTTAGGAATTATTATCCATGCCAAAGGCCAGTGATATAAAGAAAAATGCTGCGGTAGAGCATAACGGAAAAGTATTTATTGTAAGAGATATAGAGCGTTCAGTTCCTCAAGGTCGTGCCGGTGGTAGTTTATACCGTATGCGTATGTACGATGTTGTCACTGGCGGTAAGATTGATGAGACATTTAAAGACTCAGATATGCTGAACTTCGCTGACCTAAGCCGACGTCCCGCGATGTTTTCATACATCGATGGTGATGAATATGTCTTTATGGACAATGAAGATTACACGCCATACAACCTTAACAAAGAAAGTATTGCTGACGAAGCTCTATTTATTTGTGAAGATACCTTAGGTTTATCAATTATTATTGTTGATGGTGCTGCGGTTGGTATTGATTTACCCCCGAGTGTTGAACTGGTTATTACTGAAACAGACCCATCAATTAAAGGTGGTTCGGCAACAGCTCGCACTAAGCCGGCAATTTTATCTACGGGCTTAACCGTACAGGTGCCTGAACATATTTCAATCGGTGATAAAATCAAAGTGAACACTGAAGAACGTAAATTTATGGGACGCGCTGAGAAATAAAGTCTCGTTTACTTTATCTCCACTTTTATAAAGCCAGCATTTGCTGGCTTTATTGATCTAACCATTAGGTTAGTTGTTAGCGGTGTAACAGTTGGAATCTTTGGTTGAGAATAAGTTTCTTGGTATATTGATGTTTTGGTCGACTGAGAATTTTTGCTGTGTCGCCCATCTCTACCACTTGTCCTTTGCTTAAAACCATTATCTTATCGCTAAAATGCCTAACAATACCTAAGTTATGAGAAATTAAAATATAAGCGAGTCCCATCTGTTCTTGTAAATCGAGCAACAGGTTAATCATTTGCGAGCGTAACGAAGGGTCGAGAGAAGCTAAGGCCTCATCTAATATAATCACCTGTGGTTGTAATATTATCGCGCGAGCTAATGATATGCGCTGTTTTTGACCACCAGAGAACATATGTGGATAAAAATTCATATGTTCAGCGAGCAAACCTACTTTTTGTAATGTTTCTCGTATTAGACAATGGCGGTCTTCTTCATTTAATTTGGTATTGATCAACAAAGGTTCATTCAGTAGTTGCCCAATGGTTAAGCTTGGGTTCAATGTTGTCCCAGAGTCTTGAAATATCATCCGTACATGCTGGCATCTTTGCTTAAAGTCTCCAGGTTGTAATGTTTGGCCATTAAGTTTTATGCTGCCCGTTGAAGGCAGTTCCGCACCAACCAATAATTTTGCTAAGGTTGATTTACCCGATCCTGTTTCTCCAACAATAGCTAAGGTATGGTGAGCTTGTACCTCAAATGAAATCGGTTCGAGTGCGGTAAAATATTTTTGATTAAACCATTTTCTGCCTATTCTAAACGACTTACTTAAGTTATTAACCTGTAATAATATTGGCATATTAATAACTTCCCTTTAGCGAGAAGTGGCAACTAAATTGATGACCATGATAGTTTGTTACCTTAGGTGCTACAACACAGGCCTGTTGCGCTCTAGGGCATCTTGGGCCTAATCGGCAACCTATAGGTAAATGTTGTAAAATAGGAATACTGCCAGGTAGCGCCATTAACCGTGATTTTGCTGGCAAGCCACTATTTGACTTTGGGCTACTATCAACGAGTGCTCGAGTGTAGGGATGAAACGGTTGTTCAAATATGTGCTTGGTGGTACCCGCTTCAACAAATTGTCCGCTGTACATCACCGTAATGGTATTTGTCCAATGTGTGACATTCTCAAGGTCATGACTTATCAATAATATCGACATGTTTTTTAATTGGTTTAAACTCGCCAATAGGCGAAAAATTTGCCCTTGATTGGTACTCTCCATTGCCGCGGTGGGTTCATCTGCAATGAGGAGAATAGGGCGTTTAGCGAGTGCCATTGCGATCATTACTCGCTGACATAACGCTTCATTAAGCTGATGAGGATATTTTTTTAAACAAATTTTATGCTGCTTAATACCGACTTTATGTAAGAGACTAATCGCGGTTTCTTTACGTTGTTGATTTTTTTGCCAAAAATAACCGGTTAATTGTTCGCCATCAACCGCCTCGGTAAGTTGCATCCCTATGGTCATCGTTGGGTCTAAGCACGCCATCGGCTCTTGAAATATCATCGCGACATCTTTTGAAATAATGGCTTTGCGTTCATCAACAGATAAGCGCATTAAATCTTTTCCTCGCCAGTGAAACCTATCAGCGTCAACATGCCACTTTTCATCAAGTACGCCGATAATAGCCTGAGCCAATAAAGATTTTCCTGAACCAGACTCTCCAACTAAACCACGAACTTCACCCTCTTTCATGGTTAAACTGACGCGATCAACCGCTAAAATAGGGTTAGTCGCTGATTTCAGCACAATAGACAAATTTCTGATATCGAGAAGGTTCATTAAGCTTCCTTACTGATTTTAAGGGCGTGTCTCATGCCTTCACCAACTAAATTGGTTGCCACCACGGCAAAAAGAATCGCCAAACCAGGTAGATAAACCGTCCACGGGGCAATATAGAATAAATCGATACCGTTTTTTAGCATCGCCCCCCATTCTGCCATGGGAATTTGTGCGCCTAATCCAAGAAAGCCTAATGCAGCAATATCGAGTATCGCAGCAGATTGGGCTAACGTTGCTTGGCTAATTAATTTCTCTAAAACATTAGGAAAAACAGAGTGATATAAAATTCTAAATGAACTTGCTCCGTCTAATCGTGAAGCCAGAACATAGTCTTTTCTGAACTCTTGAGTAACGACATTACGGGTTATATGAACAAATTGTGGGATAAGCACAATAATAATCGCCCATAAGGTATTGCTCAACCCTGGCCCCAAGATAGCGACAATAACAATTGCTAGCAATAAAGAAGGAATAGATAAAATTACATCAAGAAAATGGTTAAGAAAACTTGATTTTATTCCTGATGTTAAAGCAGATACCGAGCCAATAACACCACCAATACCTAAAGAAATAAGCACCACAACAAAACTTAAGCCAAAAGTCAGTGATGTGCCGTGCATTAAGCGAGACAACATGTCACGACCCAAATTATCGGTGCCTAATAAAAAACTGACATTACCATCTTCGTGCCATGCTGGTGGCAGTAATAAAAAATCTAAGTGATTTTCAACGGGAGTATAAGGTGTAATAAAAGGTGCAAATAAAGCGAGAATTGTTAAGAAAATAAAACAGCTAAAACCTATCATCACTACGGGTTTTACTTTGAAATTATGCCAAAGTTGCAGTAATGGTGAAGGAAACTCTTCCTCTAAGTATATTTTATCACGCGCCATTTCGACTCTCTCTTGCTAAAGGATTAAGTGCTGCATAGATAAAATCGATGACAATATGCACAATAAAAATAAAACTAGAAAGCGCTAAAAGCCCACCTTGAATTGAAGTGTGGTCACGCTGAAATATACTTTCTATTAACCATCGGCCGATGCCTGGCCAGCTAAAGATAACTTCAGTCACCATGGCAATAGTTACTAAGTTAGCAAACTGTAAACCAACATCTCGAATAACGTGCACCATAGCATTTCGTATCGCGTGATGATAAATAATTTGCTTAAAGCTTAGCCCTTTTGCTTTAGCCGCACGTATGTATTGGCTGTCGAGCACATCCATCATTGCCGTGCGAGCTAAGCGTACAAAGATGGTCGCTGGAGCTAGGGCGATAACACACGCAGGTAGAAATATATGTGCGCTGGCATCTTGAAAGGCTTGCCACTTATAAGGACTGTCACTTAATAAAATATCTATAAACTGTATGCCAGTAACATGTTCTATTTCAAACACTAAGCTGAGCTGTCCTGCTGATGGCAACCAACCTAATTGGATAGAAAAAATAAGAATGGCTAATAGGCCTAACCAAAAAACAGGAATTGAATAACCCAGCATAGAAATAGTTAAAATAATATTATCGGTAGCTTTACGGTGTTTAATGGCGGCAATAAAGCCAATAGGAATACCAAAGACCATAGCAATGAAAAGTGCCACTAAAGACAGTTCAATTGTCGCGGGTAAAAAGCGCATGATCTCGTTACTTATAGACAATTGGCTGGCCATTGAAATACCTAAGTCTCCCTGGAAAAGATGACTTATATACGAAAAGTATTGCTGAGCAATATTATTATTTGTTTGATACTGATCAGCTAAAACTATCAATTGCTTAGGTGTCGCATTGATTTGCCCAGAAATATTGATTAACTGTTCACCAGGAAATAAAAAGCTCAAACTAAAAGACAGCAATGTCAGTAGAAACATGGTGAAAATGAATAAGTTTAGACGGCGTAGGGTAAATATCAGCATATTAGTTTTTACTCACCCTGCTAAAGTCGATGCCACCAAAGGGAGATAATAGTTCACCCTTAACAATGTTTTTCCTTGCTTGAAATCGTTTAGAGTGAGCAATGGGAATTAACGGCACTTCAGTTGAAATAATCGCTAACGCTTGACTATAAAACTTTTTACGTTGGGCCACATTTGTTGTTTCTAATGCTCGCTGTATTAAGTTATCAAACTTTTTATGACACCAAAATGTTCTGTTGTTACCACTTCTAGCCGATGAACAGCTCAACAGTGGTGTAAAAAAGTTGTCTGGGTCTGGGTGATCCGCCGACCAGCCTAATAAAACACTCTGATGCTCACCTTTTGACAGCTGTTCAAGAAAAGAGCCCATATCGAGAGAGTTTTCAATTAACACATTAATACCTATTTTCTTTAAATCGGCTTGAATTAACTTTGCCATAGTAACCGCGTCTGGATTATATGCCCGTTGTACCGGTAACGCCCAGAGGTTCATAGTAAAACCATTAGGAAATCCAGCCTCAGTTAGTAATCTTTTAGCTTCAGCTAAGTCAAATGTTTGCGGTAAAGTATTCTTATCATAAGCCCAAGAGGTTGTTGGTAATAAACTATGTGCTATATCGGCTCTAGATTGATAGACAGTATCAATAATGGCTTGCTTGTTAACGGCTAATGCAACGGCTTGACGTACTTTTACATTATTAAAAGGTGGCTTTAAGGTATTAAAGCCAAGATAACCGACATTAAAAGAAGTCACCGCTTGTAGCTCTAATTCAGGTTTACTTTTTATTTTGTTATGAGCAATGGGGAAAGCAATTACATCACATTCACCCGCTAATAATTTTGTTAATCGCCCTGTATTACTGGGCGTTATATCAAAAATAAGTTGCTCTAAAGTACTTGGTTGATCCCAGTACGTTTTATGGGGAGCATAGCGAATATAGGCGCCGGGACGATAATCTTTTAATTTAAAGGGACCCGTGCCAATGGGTAGCGTGTCTATTTCTCGCTTAATATTTTTTAACACTAAGGTGTCAGCATATTCCTTTGATAATATAACGGCAAAGTCACTGGCAATGTTAGCCAAAATTGAACTGTCTGCGTATTTGAACTTAAAACGTATAGTATATTCATTGATTTTTTCAATACTTTCAACGACATTTGAAAAACTTACACTTTGAAAAAAAGGGTACTTTCCACCCGAAACTTGATGAAAAGGGTGCTTAGGTAATAAAATACGGTTAAAACTGAACAGTACATCATCGGCATTAAAAAAACGTGTTGGGGTAAAATAATCGGTTTGATGAAAGGCAACATTTTTGCGTAAATAAAAAGTAACCATTTTACCGTCACGCGTCACATGCCATGACTTTGCTAACGACGGAGCAATAGTGTTTTCTTCGCCTCTAAATGAAATTAATCGGTTATAGAGTTGATTAGACGTAGCATCAATGGTGGTACCAGAGGTAACCGTTTGCGGATTAAAACTTTCAGGAGAGCCTTCAGAGCAATAGACAATACTATGGTCAGTTAATGAGGGATCATTATCAATATCACATGCCGTTATCCAACATAAAAATGGCAAGGTCATTATCTTCAATAAATGTTTTTTAACAGCGAATATCGACATATAACTCAACTACCCTTCGTCTACTGCACTTTCTAATAAGTTATACTTTTTCAAGTAACCTCTTAGTTGATGATAGGTTAATTTGAGTGCGTCGGCAGTTTTCTTTTGGTTATACTGACAATTTTCTAAAGCTGATTGAATCAAATCAATCTCATAGTCTTGAGAAAGGTCTTTTAATGATAAAGGGAAGACCAATGATTGACTAACGGGTAACTGTTGATGGATCACCTCTTGGCGTTTTTCCTCTTTGTTCTCTTTATCAACACTCGGCGCTGCTACCGATATCCTGTCTTGGGTTTTAATACGCTGAGAAGGTCGGTAAGGTGACTCAAACGGGTCAATGACTAAGTCATGCACGGGTAAATGTGGGTTATTGCAACGATAAACACTACGCTCGACAACATTTTTTAATTCTCGTACGTTTCCAGGCCAATGATATTCAAGCATGGCACGTTTCGCTTTTTCAGTAAAACCGCTAAAGAGCTCAAATTCTAATTCGCGCGCCATGTTAATCGCAAAGCTTTCAGCTAACATCATGATGTCTTCAGTACGTTCTCGAAGTGGTGGTAGGGTGATAACATCAAAAGCAAGTCGGTCAAGTAAATCTGCTCTAAATTCACCCGCATCGGCTAAGGTGGGTAAGTCTTCATTGGTTGCGGCAATTAAGCGCACATTGGTATTAATAGTTCTTGAGCCACCCACACGCTCAAACTCACCGTATTCAACGACTCTTAATAGCTTTTCTTGAATTAATCCCGAAGTATTGGCTATTTCGTCAAGAAAGAGGGTGCCATTGTCCGCACGCTCAAAGCGACCTTCATGGCGTTTACTCGCACCGGTGAATGCACCACTGTCATAGCCAAATAATTCTGTTTCTAATAAATTTTCATTTAATGCCGCACAATTAAGCTTTAAATAATTTTGATCCCAACGTTTAGATAAGTAATGAAGCCGAGCCGCAATAAGCTCTTTACCTGTCCCTCTTTCTCCAATAATAAGCACAGGTTTACTCAAAGGCGCTACTTGTGAGACTTGCTCTAAAACTTCAAGAAAATTATTTGCTTGTCCAAGAAGATTATCCTTTTGGTTAAAACGCGACATTACTTGACCTAATAATTGGTTTATTTCACTAACAAATAGTGTATTTTATTAATCATCAGGTTTGAAGTGTTTTTTTTAATTATAATAACTTTATTTAAAACATGAAGTTAAGTTAATAGTAAAACTTGGCGCAAAACATGAATAAAGGATATCAGTAACATTAAATTAAATTATTGAATGAGGAAGTTGTTATGGGTATTTTTTCTAGGTTTACAGATATTATTAATTCGAATATTAACAACCTGTTAGATAAAGCAGAAGATCCTGCAAAAATGGTACGATTGATCATTCAAGAAATGGAAGATACTTTAGTTGAAGTACGTTCGTCATCTGCTAAAATTTTAGCAGATAAGAAAGATTTATCTCGTCAAGCGACTCGTTTTGAAAAAGATGAGCAACAATGGCAAGAAAAGGCTGAACTAGCCTTAAGCAAAGGCCGTGAAGATTTAGCAAGAGCGGCGCTCGTTGAAAAGAAAAAGTGTGCTGAGAATGCATTGTCACTTTTAGATGAGTTGAACCACGTTGATGATCATATTGCTAAATTACAAAGTGAAGTTTCTCAGTTACAAGAAAAATTAGCGGATGCAAAAGTAAGACAAAAAGCAATTATCATGCGAGAAAAAACAGCGACGTCTCGTTTAAAAGTGAAAAAGAATATCGATAGTGGTCGAGTTAATGACGCACTGAGTCGCTTTGATAGTTATGAACGTAAAATTGATGATATCGAATCACAAGTTGAGTCCCTTGATTTAGGGAGCAAATCATTAGCAGATGAAATCTCTGATTTAGAATCTGATGAAAATATTGATGATGAATTAGCGCAATTAAAAGCTAAAATGAAATCAGATAAGAAAAACTAAATAACTCAGTTTGTGTTGAATAACTTATAAGGAGAAGTACTGTGGAAGAACTTATAATGGTTCCTGTCATCATTTTTATGTTGTTAGTTGCCCCTATTTGGTTGATTTTACATTACCGAAGTAAGCGCCAGATAACCCAAGGTTTTAGTGAAGAAGAGTACAAGCAATTATCTGAACTTTCTGAATTAGCCGATAAAATGACCGAGAGAATTAAAACGCTTGAAGCTATTTTAGATGCTGAAACACCTGACTGGAGAAGCAAGGTATGACAGACAAGCGCCGTGGTGAATTATACAGAAACTCGAGCCAAGGAAAAATTGCTGGCGTCTGTGCTGGTCTAGCTGATTACTTTGGCTGGGAAACATGGTTAGTGCGTATTCTAGTGGTTTCGGGTGTTTTACTAGGTATGGGTTGGTTTGTGGTTATTTATATTGCTGGTTGGTTTATTTTAGATAAAAAACCAGGCGCTACCGCTAAAAAACAACAACCAGCACAATCACAATATGCATCAGCTACCATGCACACAGAAGAAGAACTTTCTTCTGAGTCTATCAAGGTGAAGTCGCGTATTTGGCAATCTGGAGAGCCGCCTAAACAAGCTTTTCACGATATTAGACATAAATTTAAATCCCTAGAAAGGGAAGTTCGAGCGATGGAGCATTATGTTACCTCACCTGAGTTTACTGTTTCTCGAGAAATCAATAAGTTGTGATCAACAAAAAATTAAAAAGCGGCTTTTGCCGCTTTTTTAGCTTGTTCGCTTAACAAATAGTTAAGCGTACGACTTGTCTTTGTGATTAAGTGTATCCATTAAATATTAATATAACTTTCAGTAAGATAATTCATGGCATTTATAAATAAAAAAAAGCTGAATAAATTAAAGCAAAAAGCGAGTGATTTATTAAATCGAACGCTCGACCAACACGTTACTTTGGCCGTTACAGGTCTCAGTCGTAGTGGCAAAACAGCCTTTATTACTTCTTTAGTCAACCAACTCGTTAATGAAAGCAATCATTCACAGCTTGGTTTTTTTAATGTTGTTCATCAAGGGCGCTTCATTGCCGCTAAACGAGTGCCTCAAAAGCATTTACACATTGGCCGTTTTGAATATGACCGAGCAATGTCAGCTTTTTCGCAAAATGAACCAACATGGCCTGAGCCGACCCATGGTATTAGTGAGATGCGACTTGCTATTCGTTATAAGCCCAAAGAGTCATTGTTGAAATATGCCAGTGATACAGCAACTTTATACCTAGATATTACTGATTATCCAGGAGAGTGGTTACTTGATTTACCGATGTTAAATCAAACGTTTGAACAGTGGTCACAACAAACAACAACATTATTGCTTACCGAACCTAGGTTTAAATCAGCAGAAAGCTTTATAGAAAAAGTGAATCAAATAGATCCCTTTGCCAAGGTCGATGAGCAAAGGTTGGCTGACTTATCAAAAGAATATACTGAGCTTTTATTACACTTTCGTCACGAACTTGGTTTGTCGGTTATTCAGCCCGGACGCTTTATTTTACCTGGAGAATTAGCAGATGCGCCTATTTTGCAATTTTTCCCTTTCACTGCTTTTGAAACAATGGATAAAAATGCTTATCAAAATGCCAGTGATGACTGTTTAATCGGTATGCTAAGAGCAAGGTTTATTGAATATAAAGAACGTGTTGTTAAAGCTTTTTATAAAGAACATTTTGTTAATTTCGATAGACAAATTGTATTAGCAGACTGTTTAACTCCGTTAAATAATGGTCCTGAGAGTTTTGCTGATTTGAAAACAGCGATGACCATGATCATGGAAAGCTTTAGCTATGGTCAAAGTAGTTTGTTTTCTCGTTTGTTTGCGCCAAAAATTGATAAGTTATTATTTGCTGCGACCAAAGCTGACCATGTTACGCCAGAGCAACACCATAACTTAGTAAAATTACTCGACCAGCTTGTTTATCAAACTAAACATCAGTTAAATTATGATGTTATTGAAATGAAAACACTGGCGCTAGCTTCTGTTAAAACGACACAAGCAGGAACGAGTCGTTACCAAGGGCAAGACATTCCTGTGCTTCGTGGCAAACGCTCTGAAAATGGAGAGCTAATTACGGTTTTTCCGGGGGCGGTGCCGAGTAAATTACCCGAACAAGATTATTGGCAGCAAGAGACTTTTAATTTTATTAGCTTTGCTCCGATGGATCCGATTGGACAACATGAATGTCTACCTCACCTGCGTATGGACCAAGTAATGCAGTTTTTACTTGGTGATAAAATGAAATGAAATGATTGTTGATGTGTTGGCCGCTAAGCATAGTGCTTACCAGCCATCGATACGCATGGATCAAGTGATGCAGTTTTTACCCGGTGATAAATAAAATGATCGACCTTGATAAATATAAGAATGAAGCAAGTAATACAATTTTGCTTGGAGATAAAATAGATGAATGAACTCGATGAAAAATACCAACAGCAAATTCTTTTTGAAAATGATGAGTTAACGACAAAGAAAAGTCATTTACCTTCAAATGGCCAACAAGTTATTGTCGGTAATGACGATTGGCAGGCATCAGAAGATTTATCATTAATTAAGCAAGGGTATTTAAATGATGATAACCCACAGGAAAAAACTAGGCCTCGCTGGTTATGGCGGGTTGTAGGCATTGTTTTTGCTGGCGTTGTTATGGTAGAAACCTTTACATTTTTTCAACAGGGCTTTGCTCAATCTCCTATTTTAGCTGGTATGTATGGTGTTCTGCTCTTTGGTTTGTCAGTTATTGTTGGTTCAACGGCGATACGAGAGTATTCAGCATTAAGACAATTTAAACGCCAGCAAAGTACACAAGCAAAAGCAAAAGATATATTAGCAACTGACTTAGCTTCCCCTCGACATATTGACGCAAAAGCTTTATGTGAAAGCATTTCAGCAAACTTACCTTGTGATTTGATGTCTGAGCATGAAAAAAGTTGGCAGTCGTTGGTCAAAGAGGAATACAGTGATGAAGAGTTACTCCAATTATACTCCCGTGAAATACTCTCAAAAGTTGACGAGAAAGCATTAGATGAAGTCGCTAAATTTTCAACAGAAGCCGTAGTATTAGTTGCTTTAAGCCCGATTGCTCTTGTTGATATGATGCTAATGTTTTGGCGAAATTTACGGATGATTGACAAAATTGCTGGCCTTTATGGTTTAAAAATTGGCTACTGGAGTCGAATAAAATTAATTAAACAAGTTTTCGTTAACATGGCTTATGCCGGCGCGAGTGAGTTAGTCATTGATTTAGGAGCTGACTTGGTTGGTGCTGAACTATTAGGTAAATTATCTGCGCGCATGGCACAAGGACTCGGCGCGGGTATGTTAACGTCACGCTTGGGTATTCAAACTATTAAGCTTTGTCGACCCATTCCTTTTGAAGAAAACACCCCTAAAATAGCTCAAGTGAGGAAAAAAATACTCAGTCAGGTAAAAAAATTATTAATAAGGTAGTTTTATTCCTTGTGAGGAATAAATAAGTTGCTTTTATCTTATTGATTTTATTTGTTATTGTTTTTGTATTTACATTTTTGTAATTTTTTCTATACGCTATTATTGTCTGGTTAAATAATAGTCAGTTAGCGTTTGGTATTTTTCCCGTCAAGCTTGTTTTATTATCAGTGAAGAACATGACTCACTCATTGGTGAGTGAATAATGATAAAAATTAAAATAAGGTAATATCATGGGGATGGCGACGAAGTATATTTCGCGAGTTGCTGATGAAAATGGTCACATTCATTGGTCAGATGAAGAAAATAGCGTTTGGCAGGAATTGATCACTCGTCAATTAAAATGTGTTGAAAACAAAGCGTGTGACGAATATAAATTAGGCTCAAAATTATTAAATTTACCACATGACCGAATTCCACAGTTGGCAGAAGTTAGTAAAGTACTTAAAGAAACAACAGGTTGGCAGTGCGAGCCAGTACCGGCATTGATTGGTTTTGGTGCGTTTTTTAAGTTGTTATCAGAAAAAAAATTCCCAGTAGCTACTTTTATTCGCAGCCGAGAAGAGTTTGATTATCTGCAAGAACCTGATATTTTTCATGAAATATTTGGCCATTGTCCTTTATTAACCAATAAGTCGTTTGCTGATTACACTGAGGCTTATGGAAAAATGGGTCTTAATGCGACTAAAGAGCAAAGAGTATTTTTAGCTCGTTTATATTGGTTTACGGTCGAGTTTGGTTTATTAGATACCCCTGAGGGTATTAAAGTTTATGGCGGTGGTATTTTGTCTTCACCGAGCGAAACCATTCACGCGACTGAAAGCGAGATTGTTGAACGTGAAAAACTTAACATACTTGACGTATTAAGAACGCCATATCGAATAGATGTTATGCAGCCTATTTATTATATGCTGAATAAAGTAAGTGATTTAGATGATTTAAGAAAGTTTGAAGTGGCTGATATTATGGAGTTGGTTGAGCAAGCACAAGCCTTAGGCTTACACCCAGCGAAGTTTCCAGCAAAAGAAATTAATAATGTGAGTTAAGGAAAAATAATGACTGAGCAATTATCTGTACAAAAATGTGAAGCATGCCAAGTTGGCGCGCCACAAGTGAGTGATGAAGAGTTACCGGCACTATTAGCACAAATACCAGACTGGATCCCTGAAGTACGTGACGGGGTTATGATGCTTGAACGTGAGTATAAATTTAAGAACTATAAATTATCATGGGCATTTGCAAATAAAGTCTCTACATTAGCCGAAGAAGAATTCCATCATCCAGCGATTTTATTAGAGTGGGGCAAAGTAAAAATTACTTGGTGGACACATGCTATTAAAGGGCTACACCGTAATGATTTTATTTGTGCAGCAAAAACTGACAAACTTTTGTAATATTTGCTTACATTAGATAATAGCAGCCTCCTACCTCAGGGGGCTTTTTTTTGTTGTACAAATTAGTTTACAATACCGAACAGGAATACTTGGCTATTAAGGTAAGGTAAATGCGTTTAGAAATTGTTTGTTGCGATCGAGTCGGCATTGCCCGAGAAGTATTAGAAATATTTGTTGAACATGAAATCAATTTACGTGGCATTGAACTAAAGCAGCCAGGCGAAATTTTTATCAACATACCTGACTTAGAATTTAGCCAATTACAAACTTTTATGCCACGTTTACGTTTAATTGAAGGCGTGAATGATGTAAAAACAACACCTTTTATGCCCTCTGAACGTGAGCGCAATGAACTCTCCACGCTCATTAAAACTTTTCCTGATCCCTTTATATCTATTGATGCAAAAGGTGATATCCGTATTGTAAATACCGTAGCTGCCGGTATTATGGGCTGTAAAGATCATGAAATTATTGGCGATAATGTTGGCAATTGGTTAAAAGGCTTTAACTTTAATCGCTGGTTAGATGCCGATGAAGTACTTGCTCAAACGCGTCGCTTAAAGTTTCAAGATGATGACTTTGTGGCTGATATCATGCCTATCCATGTGACCGATCAAAGCGGTATCCCCGTTTTAGCGGGTGCGGTATTAATTTTAAAATCAGAAGCACGTTTAGGCCAACAAATAAGTGCTTTTAAACAAGCGAATGAAAATAATTTTGCCGGTATACAAGCAAGTAGTGGCTCGATGCGTAAAGTTATTCGTGAAGCAAAACGCATGGCACTCCTTGACTCTTCAATGCTCATTGTTGGTGAAACGGGCACGGGCAAAGAGCTGTTAGCTCATGCTTGTCACGCCGCGAGTGATCGCAGTAACAAACCTTTTATGACTTTAAGCTGTGCAGCATTACCTGATGACGATGCAGAAACAGAACTTTTTGGTGCAGGTTCAAAAGGCGAGAATAAAGCTAAACGGGGTTTATTTGAATCAGCAGACGGTGGCACAATATTTCTAGATGAAGTGGGGGAGATGTCACCTAAATTACAAACTAAAGTACTGCGTGTCATTCAAGATGGTACTTTTCGTCGCGTCAATGACGAGGAAGAGATTAGGGTCAATGTCAGGATCATTAGCTCAACCAACTGTGACCTTCTTAGCATGGTTTCTACCGGCGATTTTAGAGAAGACCTTTACTACCGTTTAAATGTACTTGGACTAAATATACCTTCATTACGTGACCGACGTTCGGATATTATCCCTCTGGCTGAATTTTTTATTGTAAAATTTGGTCAACGTATTGGTAAAACGATTGTCACTATGTCAGATGACTGTCGTGATTTTATCGAACATTATCCTTGGCCAGGTAATGTTCGTCAGCTCGAAAATGTATTAATTCGTGCGGTATCATTAATGGAAGGCAGTATTGTGATGACCTCTCATCTGCAATTACCTGCATATACACGTGAACATGGTTATCTAGAAAAGGAATTTGAAGGAACTTTAGATGCTGCGGTTAAAAGTTTTGAAGCTGATTTACTTAGAAAACTATACCCGGCTTATCCTAGTACTCGACAATTAGCGAAAAAATTAGGATTAAGCCATACCGCCATTGCAAATAAATTACGTGAATATGACATCAATAAAAAAACCGTTAAAATTTAAATAATTCATACAGATAACAAATAGAGATATAAAATGAAACTTTTTGGTTATTGGCGTTCGTCCGCTGCATATCGAGTAAGAATTGCTTTGCACTTGAAAAACATTGATTGTGAATCTGTACCCGTTCATTTAGTTAACAATGGCGGTGAACAGCACAGTGCAGCTTATATTGCACTTAATCCAACCCATTTAGTTCCAACGTTAATTGATGAGACAGTTGATGGCGACTTGGTGCTAAATCAAAGTATGGCAATACTTGATTACCTTGATAATAAATACCCTCAACCACAGCTCTATCCTGAAAGTATTTATGCTAAAGCACAAGTGCAAGCACTTGCCTTAGATATCGCGTGTGAAGTACACCCAGTAACAAACTTACGTGTACAACAATATCTCGTCAATACACTAGGTGCTGAAGATAGAGATAAATTAGCTTGGAGTCACCATTGGATGAGCATAGGTTTTGCTGCCTTTGAAGAAAAACTACAAAAGGTATCAGGAAAATACTGCTATGGTGATGATGTCACTATTGCTGATCTTTGCCTTGTTCCACAAGTTTACAATGCAAATCGTTTTAAAGTAGATATGTCAGCATTTCCGCTTATTAATGCCATTGTTGAGCGTTGCAACCAGTTACCCGCTTTTATAAAAGCACTACCAGAAAATCAAGACGATGCTATTTTATAATTGTTAAGTAATAATATAAAAAGATAAAAACTCAATTTCAAATAAAAGTTATTTTAGATCACGTATTCCCTTGCAACTTAGATGAAAACGGGTTGCAATGGTTATTCATCATGCATTCTTTAGATAAATTGAATATTAGGTACCTATGGAAGATCAAGCGCAAAAAGGTAAACAAACCTCCTGGGGCATTATTGCCGTTATTATTGCTATAGTGATAGCCGCCTTAGTTTGGTTATATATGTCATCGACAACCGAACAAGAAGTTGTTGAAGTGGCGCCAGTGGCTATCGTTAAAGCTGAAATTCCGCCCGAGCCTATAGTAGAGCCGATATTAACTGAAGAAGAAGTTTTTCCTTTAGTTGTGACAGAACCCGTCGTTGCTATTGAGCCTGAACCGATATTACCAACCTTAAATGAAAGTGATGTTTGGTTACAAGAAAAGCTACCAAGTTTTACCTGGCGTAAAGAACTGTTAAAGTTGGTCATTGATAAAGATATGATCCGCCGTTTTGTGGTATTCACTGATAATTTTGCACAAGGTAATATCGCTTACGCTCATAGTCCGTTAATTAAACCTAATACTAAATTTTTAGCAAATGAGGTTAGCAACGGGGCAAGTAGTGATTGGAAGTGGGATGAGTCAGCAGCGCGACGTTTTACACTTTATGTTGATTTACTGCGTTCATTTGACAGTGAAACACTGGTGCAGTCGTACTTTGAAATGAAGCCTTTGATTGATCAAGCTTATGCAGAGCTAGGCTATCCAGACGACAACTTTACTGAGGTTTTACATGATGCTATTACCAAGGTCTTGGATATGGAAATTCCAAAAGAATCATTAGACTTAGTTCGCCCCAGTGTGATGTTTCGCTTTAAAGATGAAAAAATAGAAGCCCTTGATGCTGCCGACAAACTGTTATTACGTTTAGGTAAAGAAAACCTATTGGTGATTAAATCAGTCTTATTAGAAATTAATGAACGGTTGGCACGCGAGCGTCCATAATTTAAAGGTAATTCCAAGCTAATTTTAAGGTGATTTTAGCTATACACCTGCTAGTGTGGTTAAAAAAACAGCGAACGATTTTATTTATATAACTAGCGCTTGCATCAAGCTAAATCTTTAGCCATAATTCGCGCCGTTGAAGTGAGAACGACAACTTTCTATGGTGACCCTTTCGGTCCCCTCGCAATGATACTCTGTGAACTCGGCCAGATCCGGAAGGAAGCAACCGCAGCAGACGACTCATGTGCCGAGGTGTGGCTGCTAGGGTTGCCACCACTCTTTTTATCAATCACTTACAATCTTTAGCTACCTTGCAACTTTCAGTACCAACTCTTTACGACTAAAATTCCCCATTTATACATTCGAGCCGGTATTTATCGCTAGCGAAATAATTCCATCTAAAGTTCCAAGAATATCCCGTAACAAACAAGCCAAGAAAATATCAACTTACCGACAGATGATTTTACTGGCAGCAATGTCATTTAAAGGGGGTATGATACTTGTCAGCCGTTAATAAATTATTTGCTAATGTCATCACACATTTATAAATCCTACTTGTAAGCACTGAAACGCTCAAAAATGAGTGCAAAGGGATAATGCAGGTCTATTTATGTCTTTATACTTTTAAGGCCATTTGAGTGGGTTAGCTGGTTTCTGATGAAGTGAAAAGCATTTAGCTAGTTAATGGCTAAAAAATGAATATTAATCGGTATTAAAACTTTAACGGTTTAATATAAGGGCAGGTCATCATTTAAAGGGAATGCTTAAGGGTAAAAGAAAAGCAAGTGAGCATTGACTTGACCACTTGCCTTCTTAATAAATCAAAGAACAGTAGTTAAGTGTTATGAGTTTTCATAAACTCTATTGCCTTACTAATAGCAACTTTTACATTGTTTTCCATTTCAAAACGTTCTGAAGCAGGTAAGTAGAATGACATATCAACTTCATGTCTAATATAACGAGTGGGTAGTTGATTTAGCACTACACAGGTTAGGTCAGCAATAAAATCAGCTTCATATTTCTCTTCTAATTTTAGCGCGGCAAAATGTTGTACGACTAGTTTTTCATAATAGTTATGAATGTCATCAGATATTCTCATTCCAGCCCTCTTTTACGATTAAATAATAGATTAATTTATTGTTTGTTATTATTTAAGATTAATGCGAGATGAAGCAAAAAGCGAGTTATTTAACAGATATCATCGCGGTTTTTCTGAAACTTCTATTTCGCGCTCTATTTTTGAAATAGCTTGACGACATCGACCTAACCTTTGGTGAAGGGCAAGGACTTCATCCAATATTTTCTTTGCTTTGGCAGGCGTTGCGCTTTGACGAAGTTGCTCTCTTTCATTGAGCATAGCAAGTAAGCGGCGCTCAAACTCGTGGTGCTCTGCTAATTGCTGATAGAGCGCTTGACTGGATTTAAAGAGTTCTTTTGCCGCTTTCTTATAGCGCCTAGCGTTTATCGCTGTTAATCGGTATTGTGCTTCTTGATGAAGCCCTTTGTTTGATCTTATTGCATTGATTATTGATGATATTTGTTGCTCAATACCTTGTAATCTATTTTGCGATAGTTCTTTTTTTCCACTCTTTAATAACCGAGCTAATTCGATAGTTTTACCACGTACCTCATCAACATATGCGCCTATTTTATCACTATTGGTGGCAAATAAAGCTTCTGAAAAGATATCTTTATCTTTTAAAAGATAATGTGATTTAGTCTGCTGATTTTCAGTATCAATAATTTTAGCCTGCTCAGCTAGACTATCTAAAACAGCTGTAATTCTGTCGATTGCTAATTGCATATTTGACGACCTCTTGACCTTGTTATTGAGTGAACCACGCATGATAAGTTAAATTTGCTGACATAGAAATAACGACGATGATGAAAACAGGACGAATAAAGCGGTTACCAAACTTTATTGCCCAATGTGCACCCACAGCAGCACCTAGCATGATAAATATACCCATCGAAATACCGATAATAAAATTAACATAACCAAAATAAATAAAGGTTAATAAACTACAGAAATTACTGACAAAATTAGTTGAACGCGCCAATCCGCAGCTCAGTAATATGTTTATTTTGTAGAGTGCACTTGAGGATGCGGTCCAAAATGCCCCGGTTCCAGGGCCGGCGAAGCCATCGTAAAATCCTAAGAGTAAACCCTGAATACTTTGGGTGATTTTTAAACGAAAAGTTAACGCAGGTAGCCCCTTTAACTCAGTGACAATGGTTTTAGAAAACAGGGTGTAAATGGCAGTGATAACGATAACAATAGGAATAAATTTTTCTAGAAAATTACCTGACAAATAGCCAACAGCAAACGTGCCCGCAACAGCACCTATTGCCGTATATAAAATAGATAAACGCCAAAATTTGGGATCAAATAGCTTTTTACGATAAAAAGTCACTGAAGCGGTTAATGAACCAAAAGTAGCGGCAAGCTTATTGGTACCTAAAGCAAGATGTGGTGGTAAACCGGCCGAGAGTAATGTTGGAACAGTTAGCATACCACCACCGCCAGCTATTGCATCAATGAGTCCTGCGATAAATCCAATGGCACATAAAGTGAACCATATTTCAAAATTAAAAGTTGAATCTATAAACATAAATAAATATAGGTAAATTAGTGCTATAGGCGAATAGTAGCACGGTTTTAATCTTTAAATATGTCAAATTACCAACCTTTTTTTTATAAATATTATCAATATTTCAATAAATAAATTTGACTTAGTACGAATGAATTAGTAAAACTAATAGGAGCAAATATATTTACAGAAAATTGTGTTTGTTTAGTCGCCTAATTTATTCAGAAAGTTACTGCAAATCACTTACGATTTTTTTAACTTAATGTTTATTTTTTGTAACGAAACCAGCAAATTTATGTAATTTGCTGGTAATTAGCAGCCTTTTTTATGTACCTAGTTGACAGCAACGCTGTCGTCTGGGAGTATTGCATTGTTTTATTCTAGAGAAATAAAAACTTAAAATGGCAGATTATTAAATTTGCGTTAACATCTCCATGTTATCCACATTCAATAGCAATTGGTTGGGAACTATGTCCAAATTTAGCAACAAGAAAAGCCTTATCGCTTCGACGATAATTGGCGCACTAGCATTAACAGCAAGCAACTTCGCTTCTGCAGATGCATTATCAGAACTACAAAAAGCAGAAGCTAGCACTTTTCAAGCTTCTAAAAAATCACAACAAAAAATCAATAGTATTTATGAACAAACTATTGAGCTTTTAGGTGAATATCGTTTAACTGTTGATGAAGCTGAAACTTTATCTCAATACAATGATCACATTCAATTGATGGTTAATGACCAACTTGCGAATATCAAATCTTTAGAAGATCAGATCGCTGGTATTGACAAAACTAAACAAGGTATCGTTCCTCTTATGTATAAGATGATTGATACGTTAGACAAGTTTGTAGCGTTAGATATTCCTGTGAATATTGAAAATCGTAAGGAGCGCGTTGCTAATTTACGTGACGTGCTAGGCGCTTCTGATATTTCGGTATCTGAACAGTTTCGTTTAGTACTTGAAGCTTACGAAATTGAAGCAAACTACGGTACTGTTTTTGCAGCTTACCAAGGTGAGCTTGATTTAGGCGACCGTACAATTACTGCTGATTTCGTTCATATGGGCCGTGTAGCTCTAGTTGCTCAATCACTAGACATGAAAAATGTTTGGGTTTGGAACAATGAAACACGCGGTTGGGAAGCATTAGGCGATGAATACTTAAAGCCTACTAAAGATGCAATCGCTATGGCGCGTAACCAATTACCAAAAGATTTGACTAAATTACCAGTATTTGCAGCGGGAGCGAAATAATGAGAAAAATTATTAATTTTGTAATGCTTGCTGCGTCAATGACTGTAGCAACTTCAGCCGTAGCTAATGACTTGGATGATTTATTAAAACAAGTTAAAAACGATCGAATTTCTGAAGGCAAGCTTGATAAAGCGCGCGAAGCAGAGTTCACTTCAGCTCGTGCAGACAAGCAAGCACTTTTGAATAAAGCTAAGAAAGAATTAGCTAATCAAAATACACGTAACGACCGTTTAACTAAAGAATATGCTGCTAACGATATTACTATCGCGCAACGTTCAGTTGAATTAGACAACGCTAAAGGTACTCTTGGCGAAATGTTTGGTGTTACTCGTGCTGCTGCCGCTGATGCTTACGGTCAAATCGTAACATCAATTGTAAGTGCTGAATTTCCTGGACGTGGCGCAACATTAGATGTTATTGCCAACTCTAAGAAAATACCTGAACTTGAGCAACTTGAAGAGTTATGGATTGCTTTACAAACTGAAATGACTCAATCGGGTAAAATTTCACAGTTTAGCGCTGAAGTAACAAGCTTAGATGGTTCAACCTCTACGCAAACTGTTACACGTATTGGTACTTTTAACTTAGTATCTGCTGACGGTTTCTTAAACTACAATGATGAAGTTGGTCAAATTCAACCTTTGGCTAAACAGCCAGCGGGTTATATTTCTAGCACAGCTTCTGATTTCTTTGGTGAAACTTCTGGCTATCATCCTCTATACGTAGATCCTTCACGTGGCGGTATCTTAGCCCTTGAAACTCGTAAGAAAGTTCTTATGGAGTTCTACCATGAAGGTGGCACTGTTGGTTATGCAATCACAGTATTACTTGTTATTGGTTTCTTAATTGCTTTAGAGCGTATGATTTTCTTAACGACTATTAGCTCTCGCATCAAGACTCAAGAAAAGAATATTGAACAGCCTAATGATAACAATCCACTAGGACGTTTAATCAAGGTTTATCACGAAAACAAAAATGTTGACGCTGAAACACTTGAACTTAAACTTGATGAAGCTATTTTACGCGAAACACCGAAAATCGATCGCGGTATCAACTTAATCAAAATGTTTGCTGCTATTGCCCCATTAATGGGTCTATTAGGTACAGTAATCGGTATGATTATGACTTTCCAAACGATTACATTGTTTGGTACAGGCGACCCGAAAATAATGGCTGGTGATATCTCTCTTGCACTTGTAACAACTGCATTAGGTCTAATTTGTGCATTACCACTTATCTTAATCCACAGCGTTGTTGCGGGTAAAAGTAAGTCAGTATTGCAAAAGCTTGACGAGCAAAGCGCAGGATTAATTGCTGCCATTGCTGAGAAGGAGTCTAAATAATGTTATTCCTGATAGAGCTTTGGGAATCTGTCAGGAGTTTTATTGCGACAGGTGGTAACGTATTATATGTTGTTGCCTTCGCTCTCTTACTGATGTGGGTAATGATGATTGAACGCTACTGGTTCTTATCAAGAATTTATCCTGCAATGAAAGACGATATCGTCAATCGTTGGGATGCACGCCAAGATACTACATCTTGGTATGCCCATCGGATTAGAGATACTTGGATCTCCGAAGCGACAGAATTACTAGAGCAACGTATGCTCACAATTAGAACCTTAGTGGCAATGTGTCCACTGATTGGATTGCTAGGTACAGTCACCGGTATGATTGGTGTGTTTGAGACAATGGCTCAACAAGGTACAGGTAATCCGCGTCTGATGGCTGCTGGTATATCAATGGCTACTATCCCGACAATGGCGGGAATGGTTGCTGCGTTATCAGGAGTGTTTTTCAGTACAAGGTTAGACGCTAAAGTTAAACTAGCAAAGGCTAAACTGATTGACAGTTTACCTCATCACTAGAGAGATATTCGAATGGCACGTAAACGTATTCGTGAAGACGAAGAAGCAGTAATTGATATGACACCGATGCTAGACATCGTATTTATCATGCTGATCTTCTTCATAGTAACCACTTCATTTGTAAAAGAAGCTGGTATTGAAGTTAACAAACCTAAAGCCGCTAACCAAAGTAAGCAAAAATCAGCTAACATCTTTATTGCTGTTAGAGAAAATGGCGAAATTTGGTTAGATAAACGTCGCGTTGATGTCGAACGTGTTGCTGCTAACATTGAAAAATTATTAGCAGAGCAACCAACTGATGTTGTTATCATTCAAGCAGACAAAGATGCAAAACATGGCATAGTTGTTAAAGTGATGGATGCGATTAAAGATGCAGGTATAGATAGAATTTCTATTGCTGCAGCGAAGGGGTAGTCTATGGTTCGCTTTTTAGTTTCATTACTACTAGGCGCAGCGGTTACTTTTGCACTATTTTCTTTTATGGCTTTTCTTGTTTCAAGTGGTGACATGACGAAACAAGATCCATTAGATAATATTATTGTAGAAGTTAATACTACGCCGCCTAAGTCAGCAGCAGAACGTCGACAGCGTGTACCGCCGCCGCCGCCACCGCCGCCAAAAACGCCACCTAAGCCTCAAGCTCCAGAGCCTGAAGCTAATAACAACTCAGGTGGACTAACGTTTAATATGCCTAGTGTGCAATTATCTGGTGCTAATTCAGGTATGTCTGCTCCGGGAGCTGGTTTTGGACGTGACGGTGATGCATCGCCAATCGTACGTATTGACCCTAAGTATCCACAGCAAGCCGCTCGTGATGGTAAAGAAGGCTGGGTTAAGCTTTCATTTACCATTACCGAACTTGGTGGTGTTGAAGATGTTGAAGTCATCGATTCAGAACCGAAACGTATATTTGACAGAGAGGCTAAACGCGCTTTGAAAAAATGGCGTTACAAGCCAAAAGTTGTTGACGGTGTTGCTCAACGTCGTCCTGGTTTAACGGTACAACTAGACTTTAGTATGAATAAGGAGTAATCAGAATGAATAAGATTTTTATATCTATATTGATCATAGGTTCAGTAACGATTGCTCATTTGCCTTTATCTCCTGTAGCTTATGCTATAGGGGAAGAACAGAGTGAGAGACAAGAGCGTAAAACACAGCTTGTTGGTCCAACTGTTGGTAAAAAGGTAGCCAAAGCTTTTGAAGCTTACGGCGTTGAAGCTGAAGATGGTTCTAACATCGATAATGCTCTGACTTTGCTTTTAGAAATAAATGCAAAAAAAGATTATGATATTGCTTTTTTAGATCGTTTTATTGGCGTGATGTATGCGCAGAAAAGTGACGAAAAGAATGCAATTATCTACCTTAACAAAGCACTTGCACCTGATATCTTAAATGAGAAAGAGCATGCCGACTCACTGAAACTAGTGGGTGACTTGCAGATGCAAGTACAAGGCTATAAAGAAGCGCTTGTTGCTTATGATGCTTGGATGAAATTTACAGGGGAAACTGATGGTAATGTTTGGATCAAAATAGCTCAGGCTAATTTAGAACTTAAACAATACGCTAAGGTTATTCCTGCTGCCGATAATGCTATCGCGGTTTTTGGTGATAAGAAAAACCAAAACCCACATGTTCTTAAATTAAACTCTTATTATGAACGTAAGATGTTTAAAGAATGTGTTGAAGTTTTAGAAACAGCAGTGCAATTATTCCCTGAAGTTAAACTATTCTGGACTCAGTTAGCCTCGTTTTATGCGATGGTTGAAGATTATCCAAAAAGTTTACAGACATTGGATCTAGCTTATAAGCAAGGCTATCTTGATAAAGAAAACGAAATTAAGATGCTTGCTAACTTGTATGCTCAAAGTCAAATTCCACATAAAGCAGCTGTTTTAATGGAAAAGTATATTGATTCGGGCGTTGTACCTCGTGATGACAAAAACCTCTTTACTTTAGCTAACAGCTGGCATGCTGCTCAGCATATAGGTAAAGCTGCTGCTTACTACGGTGAATTAGCCAAAATGACTAATTTATCTAAGCATTACAGCAAGCAAGGTATGTTGTTAAATCAAGATGAGCAATTTGCTAAAGCGATAGTTGCTTTAAAGAAAGCCATCGAGATTGGTGTTAGTAACGAAGGTCGCTTGAACCAAAGTATCGCAGAATCTTACTTTTATCTTGAAGATTATAAGCAAGCCAGTGTTTATGTACAAAAAGCATTAAAAGACCCTAAGTCACGTAGAACGGCTAAAGGTTGGGTTACTTATATCAAAGATACCGCAGCACGTAAGAACGTTTCTATTTAACTTCTTTTGTCTTTGCGTTAAAAACCAGCCTTATGGCTGGTTTTTTTATCGCTAAAATTCCTTCAATCCAAAAGATACTTCGTTAAATTTAGTTGATTATTCTTGATAAATTTTTAGACTGACCGCCTCATTAAAATAATTGAGCCCTTGTATAGTGTTACAGCACATAATGTTTGAGACTACCAATCACTAAATGAGATTGCCTTCTAATGATCACTTTTGCCATAAAAGAGACCTTTCCTAACACCCTAAATCAGCACCAAATAGGTCTTCTCTGATACGTTCAATGTCATTAACTTAAGGATTTAACACATACGTTTATAATTCATTGGGTACTTATTTGTCTTTTTTCTACGGTCTTGTCTAAAAAATTTACGATTGGGTCGAATAATACTTAAATTCTTTGATGTTTTACTTATCAGTAGTTCGTATAACTTAAACTCAGCTAACTTCATTGTGAACCGAACAATATTATCTTTCAGTTGACTTATCGCAAAGGTGAAATTGATTTTATATTCATAGAGCCTATTTTTTTTTGGCTTCTTTATTTTTCGTTTTGCATCATGGATTGCAGAAGCAGCAAGGTTTTTAGTCAATAACTTAGCGTGTAAGTCTTGTAAAACACCTTCAACAGAAACACTAGAATAATTCTCAATATTGAGGCGACTTTTCAATACTTTGTAATCTTCTTCAACCCCCCAACGTTGGAAATATAAATCAGCGAAAAGAGCAGTAGGATAAGCTTGTATATCTGTTAATGATGAAACCAAAATTTCTGGCTCACCTGATGGCAGGTCAACTCGCACTAATTTTAACTGTAGTGACTCTGTCGATATTTTATCTTTTCGGCATCGACGAAGAGACTTCTCAAGACAAGGAAAATCAACGATATCACTATATTTCCCACTTTCTAAGAAGGCTTTAACAACATTAGAGCCTTTAACAATGCGCATGCAGAAATCAACATTTTTTAGCCTATGGTATTTATAAAACCAAACGGCAGGGTAACCTCTGTCATAAACGACTAAGTCGCCTGCTTGGGTTTTAGTTAAGTGCCTCAGTGCCATTTCACGCTCTCCTGTTGAATGACTTTCTACCTGTAAATCTAGGGTAATATTATTCTTAACATCATAAAGTTGAGAAAGACGCACGGCAGGCATATCAGCATGTGAACGAGCTTTACCAAAATGCTTAAGTAGTTTGTCATTTTTAGGTAATTGTGTGACTGAGCCATCAACAGCTAACAGTCTATGGCCTTGCCATTTATCAATGGTTGCAGCTTGATAGAATGTTTGAACTAAATCATCGTTTAATTCAATAAAAGCCTGGTGAGATAGTTTCATTCTTGCTTTACAAAAGGCAGCGGTACTCACTGATTTTGTCGATAAATAACTATCATCGATAACATTAAAAAACCGACAAAGTTCAGCTTGAATTGAACCGTTAAGAGCATTCAACATAAAACTTATTAAACGAGGAAAAGTAAGCGTTCGGTTTCGAGTGAAATCGGTAGGATTTTTACGATGTTTTTGTAAAAATTCAGTTGAATGAATCTTACTGGTTAGTTTTTGTACTATTTGAATTAAATGGTGAACAGTTCATAGGGACAGTCTCTAATTTTTTAATTCTTCGTTAGGTTAGCAACTAGATAACTTATTGTAAATCCGAAATTTATCCTTAAGTTAATGACATTGCTGATACGTTAGCTGACCTTACACAAATTCAATTTTAATACTTAACCTGTGATTGTTGGCATAAATAATTTGATGCAACGAGGCCAATTTTTTATCATAAAACAAGAAAAATATTACACATCCTGTGATGTTGAATATGCTATTGGTCAACACAATTACTTGACCACTTCAGTTGAAAACAGACTAAACTTAGATGTGCTTTCTCGAGATATAAACTGAATACTTTCCAACACGGAAAGAAATAACTTTCCAAGATGGAAAGTTTTGTGTATATTACTTTCCGATACGGAAACTAATGAGTAATGATTATGAACAATAATAGAAAGCAAATAAATTCAGAAGAAGCTAAAGCTGCAATTAAATCTATTAAAAAATTTGAAAATTCTTCGTTACAACTCGCCATACCTTCACCCTGGTTTGGGATAGCAATGTCAATAGTCGTAGGGCTTTTAGTGTTTTTAATTGGGGCGGGACTCCGTGATTACTATTTTTTTCCAATTATAGCTTTACCTTTAATCATCGCTATACATCGTAGTAAAATGAAAGTATCACCTCGGACGACAACAAGCAAAAAGACTCTCATTGCACTTGTCGGCTTAATAGGATTAATGTTTGGATTAATATTCGCTGGAATCTTTGTTCGCTCGTTATATGGCACAATGATAGGGCCAATTATTTGTAGTTTAATAGCGACCTTTACCATTTATTGGATAAGTGTTTCTGAACGTAATGAACATAAAAATAAAATTGACCAGGATATAGGTTCGTGAATATCGCACAGTTTGACAGTATTATTCATGCCCCTAATCGGCTTCAGATTTGCTCGCTGTTAGTACCTATTGAAGATGCAGAATTTCAGTTAATTCGAGACCAATTGGGAGTTAGCGATTCAGTTCTTTCAAAACACGTCAAACAACTAGAGGATGCTGGGTACGTGAAACAACGTAAAGAAAAAGTTAACGGTAGGCTACGTACATGGTTGTATTTAACTGAAGCAGGTAGAAGAGCATTTGAAGGACACGTGGCAGAATTGATGCGTATTGTTCAAGTTTCCGACTTATAAGAATTATAGTCACTTGGGAAATATTTACTTACGAAAAACTACCGATTATTCTTTTCGTGCGACAAAAAAAATGTGGATTAAGCGCTTTAGTAAAACACTAATAATGTCAGCTTTTAGCTGTTAAATACTATAAATCTCCCGTGGTTTTCATCTGTCTATGTTTTGTTGCCAGACGGTGACGAGGGGAGGAAGTAGATTTAAATGTATGAAAACCTGCCTTATTTTGAATATTCGCTGCATATAACAATTCGAGTTGGTGATAAGTATGATATATGGTCAAGGTTAGAACCTACTTTGCCGAGCGATATATTTGGTTTTATTAAGCTGCTCGTAGCCACGATTATTTTCTCGGCTGTAATAGGTCCCCTGATATCTATCTTCTTATTTTAGGGGGATGTGATTTACTAAGGGACTTGTAATAAATTGATTTAATATGTCATTAGTTGATATGACTATAAACTCAATCTTTTGATTTTAGGTAACAAATCAAATTCTCTTATATTAATGAATTTCGAGTGAAACAATATAATAAAATTGCCCCTAATATGTTCATGACTTCGCAATAGCCTAATGTCAGCTTCATGGCTAATCAGTGACCTAAAGAACAAACCATAGTTAATGTCAGGAATGCGCACAAAGTGATCCTAAATATTCCGGTTTATCTCAAGTATTATGACTGAACCGTCGTCTTTTCAAAAAGCCATCTTAACTGCATCCCCTTAAAAACGACCAAGCGTAAATGAGACTAATATCAATCATTATGCCTAGCCACAAAGGCCATGATTTATCATTGATCTAGATCAACTTTTACTAGAAATAAATCTTGTTGTCGGCTAGAATGCGCGCTGAATATTTTCAAGTTAACGAGATCAACATGTCACACGGCGAAGACTTCAAAGACAGCTCATCTATATTTCATTTATTAGCAGCGATTATTGTATTAGTTTCAGCGCCACTTTTGCCTATGGTAATGGGTTGGTTCACTCTGCTTTCAAATTAGTATTTTCTCGTTTAATTAAAATAAGAAGTATTAATACTATGGTTATATTACTCGCTGATGATAAGCAGAACGTTTTAGATTTTATTACCCCGTTACTCGAACAACAGGGTCATATCGTTGAAACTGCAGGCAATGGTTTAGCTGCCTTTGAAAAAGCGCAACAGCAGCATTTTGACCTATATATTATTGACCATCTTATGCCTTTTATGAACGGTATTCAGTTAAGTAAAAACCTTCAAAAAAAACCTTTTACCGTTAACACTCCTATAATTTTCATGACAACTCAAAACACTACTGATGTCATCGCTTTAACTCGTTCACTCTATTTTCATGCCATTATTGCCAAGCCTATTAATGAAAACAGTTTGTTAAATGCAGTAAATGAAATAAATCAATTAAATAATACCAATACAAGTCGTTATTCACTGTAAATCATCGTACTTTTGCTTTATTCTTTAGCCATGATAAATTTTTACTTTTGATATGCTAACGATGACCGATACAGAACTCTCTCTTTTACAAAACTCTATTCACGCCGTACCTGATTATCCTAAACCAGGCATTTTATTTCGTGATATTACCGGCTTACTTGATGATCCGGCTGCTTACCAGTTAACCATAGATTTATTTGCTGCTAAATATAAAGATTCTGGCTTTACTAAGATTCTTGGTACTGAAGCTCGTGGCTTTTTTTTTGGTGCACCTTTGGCATTAGCGCTTGGTATTAGCTTTATTCCTGTCCGCAAACCAGGTAAGTTGCCAAGAGCGACAATTAGCCAAAGTTACCAACTTGAATATGGAACAGACACCTTAGAAATTCATCAAGATGCACTAACCGCAGATGATAAAGTTTTGATAGTTGATGATCTACTTGCCACCGGTGGCACTGTCGAAGCAACATTCATGCTTGCTAAAAAGCTTGGTGCAGAAGTTACAGATGCTGCATTTGTTATTTCATTACCTGATTTAGGCGGTGAAAAACGTTTAACGGATCTTGGCTTATCGATTTATTCTTTACTGCAATATAACGGCGATTAGGCAGTCATATGAGTTATCAAGTATTAGCACGTAAATGGCGCCCTAAAAAATTCACAGAATTAGTGGGTCAAGAGCATGTTGTCACTGTGCTAGTTAACGCACTAGAGCAGCAACGTCTTCATCATGCCTATTTATTTACCGGTACTCGTGGTGTCGGTAAAACAACGATAGCTCGAATTTTTGCTAAAAGCTTGAACTGTGAACAAGGGATAACTTCAACGCCTTGCGGTGTTTGTGATACATGCCAAGATATTGACCAGGGCCGTTTTATCGATTTACTTGAAATTGATGCGGCTTCTAAAACAAAGGTTGATGATACGCGTGAAATACTTGATAACGTTCAATATGCACCGACACGTGGTCGTTATAAAGTTTATTTAATTGATGAAGTACATATGTTGTCTCGTAGTAGCTTTAATGCGTTATTAAAAACGCTTGAAGAGCCACCTGAACATGTGAAGTTCATTTTAGCGACCACAGATCCTCAAAAGCTACCGGTAACTGTGTTATCTCGTTGCTTACAATTTCACTTAAAAGCATTAACCGTCGGCCAAATTGAGCAAAAGACTCAGCAAATTCTTACCGCTGAAAACGTCTCAGTTGAACCCGGTGCTTTAACCTTATTAGCTAAAGCCGCTCGCGGCAGTATGCGTGATTGTTTAAGTTTAACCGACCAAAGTATTGCGCAAGGGCAGGGAAGTATTACTCTCGCCAATGTTCAACAGATGTTGGGTGGTGTCGATCAAAATTGGGTTTTTAAAATACTGATAAGCTTATTAAAGCAAGATCCTAAAGCGCTGATGCTGCTTTCACTCGATATAGCCTCATACGCACCTAATTACAGCCGCTTAACCGCAGAGCTTATTCAGTTACTCCATCAAGTTGCTATGACGCAAGTTGTTGGTCAACACTTTGATTTGTCACCTGAGCATAACCAATTGGTTGATAAGTTCAGTAAAGCAATGAGTGCTGAAGATATTCAACTTTATTATCAAATAGTGCTCAATGGCCGTAAAGACTTACCTTATGCGTCTGATGAACAAGCAGCCTTTGATATGCTTTTACTGAGATTATTAGCATTTACACCAATCAAAAATAGCGAAAGTTTACCCGATACTCAGGTCCGTCAAACCAGCGACTTTGACGATGTAAGCTTTGCTAAAAGCAATATTAATAAACCTGATAATTTTGTTGCGTCTTCTTTAGTTGAGCAGCCCCTAGTCGAGCAACCATCAGTTGATCAGCCTATAGCCGATTTAGCTGAAAGTAGACCAAACCTTATAACGGGTAATGCTTCGCCAGTAACAACAAGTCCTTTAGAAGAACAATCTATTATTACTTCGCCTGAGTACTCAGCTGTACCCGAAGCGCCCTTAGAGCAAGAGCATCCTGCGATGTCTCCCTCTATAGACTCAGCTGAAGAAAGTAGACCCAACCTTATAACGGGCAATGCTTCGCCAGCAACAGCAAGCCCTTTAGAAGAACAATCTATGATTACTGCGCCTGAGTACTTTGCTGTACCCGATGCGCCCTCAGAGCAAGTGCATCCTGCGATGCCTCCCTCTATAGATTTAGCTGAAATAGCCCCAAATATCGATACGCCTACTTCTCAATCGCCTATAGAAAAAGCTATAGCGACCCGGAACATGTTACGTAGTCGAAAAAAAGGGTTGGAAAATAGCGCAAAAAAGTCAAATGACGCTAAAGGGCGTCAAGACACAAAGAGTCCAGATGTTATTGAAGCAATAACTCAAGAAGAGCCTCGTTCAGATGTTCCTGCATTAACATCTATTTCTGAGCAGGCTTTTGATGTTAGTGCGATAGACCCAGCAAAAATACGCTCTGCTAATCAAGTCGACAAATGGGCAAATATGATTGACGCCATGTCGTTAACAGGGCGACTGCGTCAATTGGCAATACATGCAACCGTTGATGAAAGGTCTACCGACGATTTATTGCTACTTAACTTAAATCAAGCGACTAAACATTTAAACAGTGATGTTGCTCATAAAAAGCTAGAACAATGCATCTCTGATTTTTTACAACGAAAAATTACGGTAGAATTGACGATTGTCGATGAGACCTCGCATGATCCGTATCAAATTCAATCACATATTAATGATAAACGTTATGACTATGCGAAAGAATTATTACAAAATGATGAAATCATTATTGGTTTGAAAACTCATTTTCAAGCACAATTAGATGAAAATTCGATTGTAGCATTGTAACTGCTACTTGATATTTGTCGCGTTAAGATCTATCTTTGGCGGCAACAGAACTTTGGAGAAAAAATTATGATGAAAGGTGGCATGGGCAACTTAATGAAACAAGCCCAACAAATGCAAGATAAAATGGCTAAAGCTCAAGAAGAATTAGCTAAAATGGAAGTTATTGGTGAGTCAGGTGCCGGCATGGTTAAAGTGACTATGACAGGCGGACACAGTGTTCGACGTGTTGAAATTGACGACAGCTTAATGGCAGACGATAAAGATATGCTTGAAGATTTAGTTTCAGCCGCGTTTAACGATGCCGTTCGTCGCGTTGAAGCACAAAATAAAGAAAAAATGGGCGCTCTAACAGGTGGTATGCAATTACCTCCTGGGATGAAAATGCCTTTTTAAGCTTTACTCTTAATAAAAATGGCACCTTAAGGTGCCATTTTTGTTTGGGCAAGGATTTAAGATAACACTCAAATAGATTCTTTAACGTTTTGGCACGTCGTTTATAATAGAGTTTCAATAAACTGTCGGTTTAGCGCGTTTTGGAGCATTCTGTTTATTAGTCCCAGGCTCAGGTTAAAGCATAGCGCCGTCTATTTTTCCATATAAAGGGCTATAATTTACTTTAATGCCGTGGCAACTGCGCCGCTTTATAGTTAAATATTGTTTGCTTGTGTCCAATCTTTGAGCTTTTCTAAAATATCTAATGCGGTACGGCCAAAGTCGGTGATTTCATACGCGACGGCAATAGGACGATCGCTAATAACTTCACGCGTTACTAAGCCTTGAACTTCTAATTCTTTAAGGCGTTGATCAACCATCTTTTTACTTGCGCCCCCTAACATGCGAGATAATTCGTTAAAGCGTACGGGTCCATCTTTTAAATGCCAAAGGATAGAGGCTTTCCACTTCCCCCCTAAAACGCGCATACCTCGCTCAATCAGACAGGGTTCTTCACAGCTTTGTGAATTTATTTTTTTTACGTTACTTGTTGTTTTTATTGTTTTTGTAATCATTATTCTATTTTTATCTTAGTGGTTACTAAAAGTATACTGGTTGCTTTAATTAACCACTCTAGCATAATGTGAGTATATAGCCAATTTACTCTCTCGATGCATTAATGTTAATGCAACCTTAGGAAACTATTTTATGCCAAAACTTATCTCATACGATCCCATTAATAGAGCGCCTTTAGGCGAAGTCCCTGTTACTCAAGCCCCACAAATGGCAGCGGTTGTGTTACGTGCAAAGCAAGCACAAAAAGCTTGGTCAGCACTGTCTCTTGAACAACGCCAACAAAGTGTAAACAAGGCCTATAAAGGACTGGCTATGGTTGAAGACGAACTGGCATTACTAATTAGCCAAGAAATGGGCAAAGATCACCGAAGAGCAAGTTATGAAGTGGCTGGCACCGTTCAGAACGCCTCTTATTTTACTGAAGAAATAGTGCAAGCGCTCAAAAGTGAGGCGATAACAAACAATGCACAAATGCAATATCGCCCCTTAGGTGTAGTTGCGGTTATATCGCCTTGGAATTATCCACTGGCCATGGCGAATAACTTGCTATTACCTGCATTAATTGCCGGTAATAGTGTGGTGTTAAAGCCATCAGAAGAAACACCTTTGGTTGCTGAACTTTTTGTTAATACACTCAATAAATTATTACCTGAAAACGTATTACAAATAGTGCACGGTAATGCAGATACGGGCAAAGCTTTAGTTGAAGCCGATATTAATATGGTCGCCTTTACCGGTTCACTCGCGGCTGGCAAGCATATTATGGCAAGTGCAGCAGCAGGGCTTAAACGCTTAGTTATGGAGTTGGGGGGTAACGATCCGCTTATTGTGATGGCAAACGCAGATATTAACAAAGCGGTACAATTTGCTGTTGCAAGTTCTTTTGAAAATGCCGGGCAAATGTGTACGTCTACCGAGCGCATTTATGTTGATGAGCAGATCGCCGATGAATTCGAGCAGAAAGTTACGGCTTTAGCTAATCGTTATCAAGTGGGCGCTTGGGATCAAAAACATGTCAACTTTGGCCCGATTGTTAATCCTAAGCAGCATGCTCTTGTTTTATCGCAACTTAAAGATGCACACGCTAAAGGTGCAAAATTTTTATTAGGGACACATCACTACGAGTTGCCTTATATACAGCCTACTGTTGTCACTGGTATTACCGCTAATATGCTTTTAGAGCAAGATGAAACCTTTGGCCCTGTGGTGGCTATTAGTCGCTTTAATGAGTTGTCTGAAGCGGTTGAACGAGCCAATGCCAGTTCATATGGTTTAGGTGCTGTGGTTTTTGGTTATGATGGTGCTAATAAGGTTGCAGAGCAAATGGAAGCGGGGATGGTCGCTATTAATCAAGGCGCCGGAGGCCTTGGACCTTGGGTTGGGGCGAAACAAAGTGGTTTTGGTTTTCATGGCACGGCAGCTGGTCATCGCCAGTTTACACAGTTACGCATTATCAACCAATAGCAATACACTATGGTCAGCACAACCCTTTAACTAAGCAAATGCGTTAAGGCCAGTATACCCATTATTGAAAGAGTAAAATATGAAACAAACAATAGACACAAACACTGACTTTTTTGTCGCCGCATTAGAAGCCGGCGCAGAGCACCCGGCTTTACCTGCATGGGGGAACCGTCAGGTTAATCCTGCTAATTTGAGCAAAGATTTTGATATCAGTCATATTGAACGTCGAGAACTGATAGAGGTGCCTGGAGCATTTCAATTATTGAATGTCTTGAGCAAAGATGAGTGCGCGAAGCTTATCGATATTAGTGAACAATTAGGTTTCTTGCCAGATGCTGCCGTTTCTTTGCCACGCAGTGTTCGACACAATGACAGTTTAACCTGGATAGTTGATGAACAAACTGATGGCACTATTTGGCAACGCATTGCGCATTTAATGGATGACCGACAGGCTATTTTTGGTGGTCGTAAAGCGTTAGGGATCAATGCACGTTTTAGATTCTATCGTTATAACCCTGCTGACTACTTTAAGCCTCATTCTGATGGCTCTTGGCCGGGTAGTCGCATTATTGGTGACGAGCTAGTCACTAATGCTTATTCTGACCGATATAGTGAAATGACTTTTTTAATCTTATTAAGTGAAGACTTTCAAGGTGGAGAGACACGTTTTTTAGTCAATGCTGATGATCCCAACCAGCCAGCATCAAGAAATGACAGGGTTAAAAATGTCGATGTTCGAACCCCAGTAGGCGGTATATTATGTTTTCCTCATGGTATGCATCCTTTACAATGTATTCATAGCTCTCTACCTATTACAGAGGGGATTAAATATATCATTCGCAGTGATGTTTTATTTGAATTATAAGTGTTTCTCAATGGCTAAGTCGCTTTACATTGACGTGTGTAAAAGTGCTTTGTCGTCGGTAGAGCAAATCTAATAACTTTTAAGGTGACTGCTTATTGAACACGTAAAGAATATCAGTCAATATAGCTGAGATATTTTGTCAGATGAGCATTAGCCTTATTGACGCGCTTATTTTTAGTCTTGCCATGGATAGAAAAAGTAAAATTGGATATACCTTATGATTGAAATGCCCTTTGATAATTATATGTCTTACACTATAGGTATAGTGGTATTTTTTATGGGTGTGTATTTAACAAAAAATATTAAGTTTCTCCGAGATTTTAATATTCCAGAGCCAGTAACGGGGGGCTTGCTTGCTGCTCTATTTATCTATGCAGTCTATATTTTCACGGGTAGCGAAATAGCGTTTGACTTATCAACCCGAGATCGACTGTTAGTCTATTTTTTTACCGCTATTGGGCTCAACGCTAGGTTTTCTGATTTAGTTAAAGGGGGAAAACCTCTGCTGATATTATTAGTATTAACTCTGTCTTTTATTGTGATCCAGAATGTTGTTGGCATAACCAGCGCAATACTTCTTGATTTACCATCAACCATTGGCGTGTTGGCTGGCTCGGTTTCTTTAATTGGCGGTCATGGCACAGCAATAGCTTGGGCTCCCGATGCTGTTGAACTTGGTATACCTAATGCTCTTGAAATAGGTGTTGCAGCTGCTACGCTTGGACTTGTTGTAGCGAGTTTAGTTGGTGGACCTATTGCTAAATATTTATTGGCTAAGTACCAGCTTTCAAGTGAATCAACAGCAAAGCCTTCTATCGGTATTGCTTATCATAAAACGGATACAGAGTCCTTTAGCCACCTGAGTTTTATGGCGGTATTACTGGTTATTCATATTTGTATCATTATTGGTTTTTTTGCCAATAAGATGTTTATGGAGATGGGTTTAAAATTACCGCTTTTTGTGACTTGCCTGTTAGCAGGAATTTTACTGTCCAACACGGTTCCTCATCTCTTACCTAAATTACATTGGCCCGCTAGAACTCGCTCATTGGCCATCGTTTCTGACTTTTCATTGAGCCTATTTTTAACTATGTCACTGATGAGTATGCAACTTTGGACCCTAGCTGATTTAGCCGGGCCATTATTTATAATTTTAGGCGTACAGACCTGTGTTGCGGTGTTATTTATTATTTATATTTTATTTCCATTAATGGGGCGAAACTATCAAGCCGCTGTTTTAAGTGCCGGCTTTGGTGGTTTTGCGCTGGGGGCAACACCAACCGCTATTGCGAATATGACGGCGGTGACTAAAGCGCATGGCGCTGCACCAATGGCTTTCATTATATTACCTTTGGTCGGTGCATTTTTTGTTGATATTACCAATGCCTTTATCATCAGGATAGCCCTAAATTTTTAAAGCGCATTGACTTTGCCTACATCGAGAAAGTTTAGCGTTAGCGACTTATTGGCTTTTAAAACGGCTATAAATGTTCGCTTTGTTCGTCTACTTAAAGGAATACTCTAATGAAAAATCCGCTGCCAATGGCATTTATATTAATTTTTGTTTCGACATACGTAAGTGCTAAGCAAGATAAAGCGTCATGTGTCATGAAGTTATTTACCCTTGGCGCTGAATCGATGACACTTGGTGAAATTAGATCTGTTTGTGCTAGCCAAGAAAATGATATCACTAGACAACAAAAAAAGACCGAGCAAACAGAATTACAGAGTAGAACAGGCGGTATTACCGATAGAATAAAACGTGAGAAAATGACTGAGTTTGAACCTTATGTGCTTACTCCTCATAGAATGAATTTTGTATTGCCAGCAATGACAACAAATAAAGTGAACAAGCAAGCATATAGATCCTTTGAAGGGTATGAAGACAACTTAGAAAATGTTGAAGCAAAATTTCAACTAAGCCTTAAAGTTCCCTTAAATTATGACAAAATATTTATAGAAGGCGATGGGCTTTACGCAGCTTTTACCTTAAGTGCCTGGTGGCAAATTTATGCGAGTGGCATTTCTAAACCCTTTCGAGAAACAAATTATCAGCCAGAAATATTCTATCTTGCACCGCTTAACTGGCATCCATTTGGAGGTAATACGGGCTTTATTGTCGGGGTAGAGCACGAATCTAACGGGCGAGCACAAGACTTATCACGTAGTTGGAATCGTATTTACACACATATCCTTTTTGAGAAAGAAAAATTTGCGCTATCGATTAAACCTTGGATAAGGTTATCTGAGAAGGAAAAAACTTTTGCTTTAGATCCCGACGGAGACGATAACCCTGATATCGAAGATTACATGGGTAACTTTGAGTTAAGCATGGCCTATAAATGGCGTGACTATGAATTCAATTTCAAAGGTCGACAAAATTTCAGTAGTCATTACGGCGCTGCTGAGCTTGGTTTTACTTTTCCGCTGTGGGGTAAACTAAGGGGCTACGCAATGGTGTTTACTGGTTATGGTGAAAGCCTTATCGATTATAACTATAGTCAAACTAGGTTGGGTATTGGCATCTCACTCAGTGATATTTTATAGCAAAAAAAAACACGCGCTTTATTTTATAAAGGCGTGCTTTATTGTCAAACTATGTCGGATATTAAATTACTGAAAGTACGACTTCAATGTTACCACGTGTCGCATTTGAGTAAGGGCACACAAGATGCGCTTTATCTACCATTGTTTGCGCTTGTGCTTTATCCATATTACCTAATGATATCGCTAATTTTACCGCAATACCAAAACCACCTTCAATAGCACCAATAGAGACTTCTGAATTAATATAAGTTTCGCTCGGCAAACTGATTTTTTCTTCACCAGCAACAAATTTAAGTGCACCAATAAAACAAGCAGCATAACCAGCAGCGAATAATTGCTCAGGGTTTGTACCTTGTCCATCATCTCCACCTAAACCTTTTGGCGTAGATAAGGTTATGTCTAAGCGACCATCATCAGATTTTGCTGTACCTGCGCGGCCACCCGTTGCTGTTGCTTTTGCTGTGTAAGCACTGTTTTCTAATACGTTCATAATAAACTCCAAGTCATTAATGTTTACTTTGTATGCAAAATATATAGGAAACAAATACTGATTGCAAATACTTTGTGTGCAAATTAAAATGTAACCTTCAGGAGAGTATTATGTCATTTGATCAATTAAAACTTAAAAACCAGCTTTGCCATCGATTATATATGGCATCAAACAGTATTGTTCGCGCTTACCGTGAGCCACTAAGCGAACTCAATATTACTTACCCACAATATGTGGTCATGATGGCATTGTGGGAGCATGACAAAATAACTATTGCTGAGCTTTTAGATAAAACCATGATTGATGGTGGGGCGATGACACAAATTTTAAAGAAAATGGTTGATAAGGGCCTTCTAGAAATAATTAAAGACGACAACGACAAGCGCAAGCGCCTAGTGCAGTTAACACAACAAGGGCAAGAATTAAAAATAAAGGCTGCAAGCATTCCTAATACAATCAGTTGCAAATTTACCCATATTAACAGCACACAAGCCAGCCAACTCATGGAATTACTCGACCTAGTAGTCAATGATTTAGCGATAAAAACATAACAAAATGTAAATAAACCACCAGTTAAAATAATAATACTCGCATTAACTAGACGATCGGTCTATTATTAATAAATGAATATTCCAGCAATTAAAGCACGCCGCGGTAGACCGCCCAAAGTAGCGCGTGAAAATCAAGATACCAAAGCGGAGTTAATTCGCAGTGGTCTAGAACAACTCACTGAAAATGGCTTTGCCTCTTCAGGAATTGATCAGATCTTAAAGAAAGTGGCTGTACCCAAAGGATCTTTTTATCATTATTTTGCCAGCAAAGAAGCTTTTGGTCAGGCGGTCATTGAAAACTACGCTAATTATTTTGCTAACAAGTTAGATGCATGTTTGTTGGATGAAGCATTTCCTCCTTTAACACGTATTAGTCATTTCGTTGAAAGCGCCAAAGTAGGCATGGTCCGCTATCAATTTAAGCGTGGTTGTTTAATCGGCAATCTAGGCCAAGAAATTGATTTACTTCCTGAAAGTTTTAGACAGCAATTGATTGATATATTCCTTTGTTGGCAGCATCGCTTGGCTACATGTCTCAGAGCAGCACAAAAGCAAGGTCAAATCTCACCAAACGCAGATTGCGATCGACTGGCTGAATACTTTTGGATGGGTTGGGAAGGCGCGGTTAGTAGAGCAAAGCTAGTTCAAAATACTTCACCCTTAGATAATTACCTGAATTTTTACATAGTCGGTTTACCCCGATAATTTTTTCATCATTTATAGACGATCGGTCTAAATAAGGAATAGCAGATGTTTAAAGGCATTTTAATTGAAAAAGACGACCAAGGTTACCACGCGACAGTTAAAGATATTGACGACAACTTACTGCCAGAAGGTGATGTTACCGTTAAAGTTTCTCATAGCACGCTTAATTACAAAGATGCTTTGGCCATCACAGGTAAAGGTCCGGTAGTTAGACAATTCCCTATGGTTCCCGGTATCGATTTAGTCGGAACAGTTGAACACACTGAGAGTGATAAGTTTGAGGTTGGCGATATTGTACTACTCAATGGTTTTGGTGTCGGTGAAGTGCACTGTGGCGGTTTAGCTGAAAAAGCTCGATTAAAAAGTGAATGGTTGATCCCATTGCCAAAAGCATTTACACCACGCCAAGCCATGGCTATTGGTACGGCAGGTTATACCGCGATGCTTTGTGTAATTGCACTTGAAAAAAATGGCGTCACTCCAGATAAAGGTGAAATTTTAGTGACCGGAGCAAACGGTGGTGTCGGCAGTTTTTCAATCGCTATTTTAGCGAAATTAGGCTATACAGTTGTTGCTTCAACAGGTCGCGTTGATCAAGTAAAATATCTAGAAAAACTAGGTGCTTCAGCCGTTATCGACCGTGAAACGTTATCGCAACCTGGTCGCCCAATGACAAAAGAACGTTGGGCTGGCGCAATTGACTCAGTAGGTAGTCATACGTTAGCGAATGTTTGTGCGAGTATGAAATATGGTGGCACTGTTGCGGCCTGTGGTTTAGCGCAAGGCATGGATTTTCCGGCCTCTGTTGCACCTTTTATTTTACGTGGCATAACTTTAGCGGGTATTGATAGTGTGATGCGCCCACTCGCAGACAGGATTGAAGCATGGCAACGACTTGCTGATATTTTAGACCCCGATATTTTTGAAGATATTTCTACCGACATCACCTTGGTAGAAGCTGTCGATGTGGCCAGTGATTTAATGGCAGGAAAAGTGCGTGGTCGAGTGGTTGTTAATATCAGTTAGTGAAAGCTATAAGTTAAATGAGTAAAAACTGATATTTTGTAAGTTTCTACTCATAACTATGATGTTCTATTAAAAATTTTTTATAATAGAACATCTTAGTTAGCTGTAACTGACAAAGAGTAAAGGCTCAAGTATTTCTTGAGCCTTTACGACATAAAGACAGCTGGATTGTTAACCTTATTGAGTCTTTAACACTTTTTTAACGGTAGCTTCTAAGCTAGTTAACCCCGCTTTTTTTCCTGTAACAATCGCCTCATCAATGCTTTTATTGTGATTGAAGTGCGCATCTAATGCGAACATAGCACCAACACGGTTACCGCTGGCGCAATGAACAAAAGCTTGTTCTTTATTTGTGATGGCAGCAGTAAATAATGCGAGATTTTCTTTATTGATATCACTGGCACCACTAATAGGTATCGCAATATAATTCATGCCCAAGGCTTCTACTTTAACTTGTTCGTCAAAATCGTCAAATTCACCAGTACCCCGTAAATTTATTACCGTTTTAATACCACTTTTTGACAGCATAATGAGATCATTTTCGCTGGGTTGCCCACCAATAATAAATTGCTGGCTATATTGTGTAGCATTTTTGGCTGAGAGCTTATCACTAACGTCATTAGCTTGGCTAAAACCAGATAAAGTGAACATTAAAATTAAAAAGATAAAAACTACGCTTGCTTGTTTATTCATTAGTGTACTTCCAATTGGCGAATTAACTTTATATGATTTTTGTTTTGAACATACTTTATGAAAAGATGTAGAAAACGCTAGTCATAGCAGTTTTTTAATATATATTAATTGTATAAAATTTGATATTAAAGGTAGCAAAATAAAATGATTTTTGGTGCAAAAAACAAAGAAGAAATCTCTCGTTTGAAAATTGAGAATAACCAATTAAAAAATCGTATTGAATCACTAGAAGAAAAATTATTATTAGCCGAAAATGATAATTCTCAGTTAGCTGAAGATATGTCTACTAACGATAGTCGTGCTCGTACACATGAAGATCTGAATAAGCTTTGGATGCAGTCTTCAAGTTTAATTGACCAAATTCGTCAAGAGTTAGCATCTTCATCTACCGGTATGATTGAGCATCGTGATACCTTTCAGTCGTCGCAGCAACTCTTTGATCAAATCATGGATATGTTAGCAACAAATATTATTTCCACGTCAGAGATTTCTAATGAGACGCAATCGGCATCAACATCAGTTGACCAATTGAAAACAGTGACTTCTGGCATTAATGACTTTGTTAATATCATTAAAGGTATTTCTGATCAAACTAACTTATTAGCGTTAAATGCCGCCATAGAAGCAGCAAGGGCTGGAGAACAAGGCCGAGGCTTTGCTGTCGTTGCTGACGAAGTTAGAACATTAGCCCAACGCTCAGCGGAGGCTTCCAATGAAATATCTAACTTAATAGAGCAAGTTAATACACAAATGGGCGATGTTATTAATGGTATTGGTCAAGTAGGCGAGAAGAGCCAAGCAATAAGCGCCAGTACTTCTTCTATTGAAGATACCGCGAATCGTATTGTGTCATTATCAAAAAATATGTATTCGGTTATTACTCATTCAACAGCCGATGCATTCTTACAGACGGTTAAAATGGATCACGTTGTTTGGAAACTTGACGTCTATAAGGTGATGTTAGGTATGTCTGATAAATGCCTTGAAGATTTTGCTGATCATACTATGTGTCGATTAGGGAAATGGTTTTATCAAGGGGAGGGCGCTGAAAAATATGCAACACAAAGCGCTTTTAAACAAATAGAAGGCCCACATATCGATGTTCATAGTCATGGGCTTGAAGCGTTAAAGGCTCATAAGGCTGGAGACTCGGCTCGTGCATTAAAAGCCCTTACTGTTATGGAAAATGCGAGTTTTAAAGTGGTTGATGCATTAACGGGGCTTTCTCAACAAGTTGCTCAAAATATTAATTCAGCAACTAAAAAGTAGCACTTTAGCTTTTATTGTTCAGGATGGCCTCTCTCAGACATCCTGTCTTTTGATACATTAGTGCATCCTTGCACGTCAACGGTCATGACAGCTCTTAGGTATCGATACCTTCGCTGCCAAAGAACGTATATGTTCAGGATGAACGGTATAACGTGGTGGCATGGATGCCAAGGAACGTATATGTTCAGAACTGCATAGATGCAGGGAGTAGAGAGTAGGGTAATGCAGCAGCAGTTACCGAGCGGCCAATGGCGGTCTGTGTTTATTATTTAGCTTTTAGTCGCTAGGTCACTCGTTGGTAAGTACTTATATTTTGTACATGGGCACATGGGTGTTTTCTAATTTGTAACCCTTTAATGTTGCTTGACCTTGATAACTTGACTCACCGTCACCGCTGAACTCAAAATCAAAAATACTGATCCAATGGGGTCCCAAAGCTTTGCTAAAGGTTAAGCGACTTGATCGCCGCGAAAGCGAAATGAACTGCAAACCATCTTTTTCACAATATGCTGTTATGTGGCGTAATGCGAATTCTGAAACTTTTCTAAGGTAAATGAAATACCACAAAAATAAACAGACAATCAGTAATAAATAAATATTTTCCATTCTAGCTCTCTATCATTAGCGTTGAAATAACATACCAATAGCTTTACTTAACTCATCGCTACGGTTTGGCGCTCTCATACATTGAAATATTAATGGCCTTAAAGTAGGAATAGCCACTAAATCTTTAAAAATAGCTTGGAAAACGGCAATATCATGCTGAGTTACTAATAACTCCAAAAAAGACATGATTTGCGGTTCACTGGTGAAAACTTGCCAACATCTTCCAGCAATCACTATCGCTATTTCTTCAGACATTCCTTGTGCAGGCGACGCTTGCTTAATCAGGGTATTAATAAATATTACCACATGAGGGTGTTCACAACTTGATGATAAACTTCGTAATATAAAACTCAGCTCAGCGCTACTGTCTTCATCTTTTGCACTCTCACGCAGCTTAAATTCTGCAATGAGTCTATCAATAATATCTACTGATAACTTAACATTTTCTAATGCTGAACATAATGGCTTAAGAACCTGCGAAGGTAATTGAGGAAGAGCGTTGACTATTATTTTTTGTATTTCTTTAGCTGATAAACGTACGGCAAAATCATTTAAGCCTTGCACGCCTACGTTGTGGTAATCCTGCCAAGAATTTTCGCCCGATAAATAACTTAATGCGCCTGAAAAATATTGGCTACTATTATTTTTTGTTTCTAGCGAAATTAAACTGTTCATATAGGCTAGTTTGTATTGTGGCGGAGTAAAATGATAAGGATTACTTTTAAGTAAGGCTTCTTGTTGCTCGCTTGGCGCCGTACTAAGTTCAGCACCTAATGCTTCAATAATAATAGCTATAAAATGATCCCTTGCGGCTAAGTTAAGTAAACCACGCTCATCAAGAGGTATCTTTACAAACCATAAATATGGCGAAGCGTTTTGTTTTTGCCAAAAAGCTATTGCTATAAAGGCATGGCCTTGAGAAGGGAATGGATAAGGGATCTGGTTTGCTTCAATTTTAGTAAAACTATCTTTTGATAATTTATCTATTTTTCGGCCAATATCAAATACCCGATATTGAGAGCCAGAAAGCTTTAATAATTCAGAAATAGAAGAAATAGTATTCATAGCTTAAATAATAAATAAAATAATAATCGAATAATGTTGGCATTATAGAGATAATAATAGATCAATACTATTTGCTTTTTGCATAGCAGATAAGAAACCTAGAGATAATCATGCCTTTTGATGAAAAACCCATCTTAACGATATTATATCAAGATGATTACATTGTTGCCGTTGACAAACCAGCAGGACTTTTTGTTCATAGAAGTTATATGGATAAAGATGAAATATATTTTGCCTTACAATTGGTGCGTGACCAAGTGGGTAAATATGTTTATCCCCTTCACCGATTAGATCGCCCGACATCAGGTGTTCTATTATTTGGTTTAACCGAAGAAGTAGCCCGATTAATGGGGCAAGTGTTTATTGATAAAAAAATTCAAAAAACATACTTTGCTTTGACGCGTGGTCATTTACTGGGGGCAGGCGAAATAGATTATCCCCTTAAAGAGAAGCTCGATAAATTAGGTGATAAAAATGTTAGCCTTGATAAAGCACCGCAAGATGCTGTTACTCACTACGAGTCTTTATTAACTGCAAGTTTATCTATTAAGGTCGGTAAATTTGATAGTGTGCGTTATTCATTAATTAAATTACTGCCTACCACGGGAAGAAGACATCAAATTCGCCGTCATTTAGCACATTTACGCCATCCTATTTTAGGTGATATTAATTATGGGGATAATAAACAAAATCCATTTTTTATTGAACATTTTGGCTTTAAGCGGCTGATGTTAATCGCTAAAAAAGTGGTATTTATTCACCCTATTACCAACGTACAGCTGACAATTGAAGCTGAATTTGATCAGCAATGGCTAGAGGTTTTTGATGAACTATCTTGGGAGACTAAAATAATAAAGACCTTAACGTAATCATTAAATTAGCTTATTCAGCGGTAATAATACGAATAGAATTTACATCTCTAGCAATTAAAGCAGCATAAACATGTGTGGTTCGTTGGCTATTATCGTCGCTAATTTTTGGCCCTTTAATATTGACAGTATTAACAAAAATATCATTACTATAACGTTCGCGTTGCTGAGCAAATGCTAACATCATTTGCTGATCTTCCGTTACTGGACGATGAAGCAATGACATCATCAAATGATGGTCAGAGAGCAATGGTTTTTTTTCTATTGCTACTTGTGGGGTCGAGCGACAAGCCGTCAGAAATAAAGCGCTAAGAACAACAAGCAAAGTTAAAATATTTTTCATGATCAGTCAATAATAAAACAAGTGATACCTCTAGATGGCAAATGGTATGCCAAGTGTTTTATTGATTGTTAAATCAGTTGAGCTAAATGAAGTGAGGATAATTAATTAACTGTTATTTATAAAGAATTTTTAATTTTTTTATTTAATGAAAGCAGGTGTTTTTGTAAAGATCATTAACTTTGACAGCCAAGCTATAGCAAAGACTGTTCAGCTGTCAAAAAAATAGCGGTGATAAATTCACCGCTATTTTTACAAAGAATTTATCGCTTTATTCTTCTGATACCGAACGAAGTAAAGCATTAATACCAACTTTTGCACGTGTTTTAGCATCGACTTTTTTAACGATTATCGCTGCGTATAAACTGTAGGTACCACACTTAGAAGGTAAGTTGCCCGGTACGACTACTGAGCCTGCTGGCACACGTCCATAATGTATTTCACCCGTTTCACGGTCAAAAATGCGAGTACTTTGACCAATGTAAACGCCCATAGAGATTACAGCGCCTTCTTCAACAACTACACCTTCAACAATTTCCGATCGTGCACCAATAAAGCAATTATCTTCAATAATGGTTGGTCCTGCTTGTAAAGGCTCTAAAACTCCACCGATACCAACACCACCAGATAAGTGTACATTCTTACCAATTTGAGCACATGAACCGACAGTTGCCCATGCATCAACCATACAGCCCTCATCAACATAAGCGCCGATATTAACAAAGCTTGGCATAACCACTACATTCTTACCAATAAAACTACCCGTGCGCACAGATGCGCCAGGAACGACACGAACACCGTCAGCTTCAAAGTCTGCTTGTGTGTAATCAGTATATTTCATCGGAACTTTATCGAAAAAGGTACTTTCGGCGCCGTCGATGACTGCGTTGTCCCAAATTCTAAAAGAGAGTAAAACTGCTTTTTTTAGCCACTGATGAACAACCCATTCACCGGCTACTTTTTCTGCAACACGTGCTGAACCATCATTTAAGGCGGCTAATGCGTTTAACACCGCCTGCTTTACTTCAGTTGAAACCGTTTTTGGCGTGATGTTCATTCGATCTTCAAAAGCTTGTTCTATGGTGCTTTGTAAGTTTGACATGGTAATTCCTATTCTTTTAAATTTATGGTCTAAAGTGTTAAATGCTAAATTGTTTTTCACATAGCATCGCTGAAAGTTTTTGCTGTTGTTCTTGTGTTAACGCTAAATTATCAGTGTTTGAAACCGTAAAAACATCATCTATCTTTTCACCAAAAGTTGTGATTTTTGCTGAGTGAATATTTAGTTTGTTTTCTTGAAAAATTTTGGCAAATTTAGCTAATAGGCCGGGATGATCAAGCGCAATTATTTCTAATACCGTAGTTTTATCGGTTGCCGTTTCGATAAAGCTCACTTTAGTAGGAACTTTAAAGTTATCAATATAAGCGGGAGCAGGTTTGTTTTTTACTTTTGGCAGTGGCTTCATTAATGATTTAGTGAGTTTGTTTGCTATATCTAATGCCCGACTGCTGTCCGTAATCGCTCTGTTTTTTTGATCTAATACCACAAACGTATTTAAGGTATAGCCTTTCTTACTGCTAATTATTTTAGCATCATGAATCGATAAACGCTGCGCGTCGAGTAAGGTCACCATTTTTGCAAAAATATTTGCTGAGGCTTTGGTATAAATAAATATTTCAGTACCGCCTCGATAAGGTTTAGGACTGATCAACACTAAAGGTTTTACGATACTATGTTTTATTATATGACGGCTATGCCAAGCAATTTGTACCGGTGAATAACGTAAAAAATATTCGGCTTTAAGCTTTTTCCAAAAGGTTCTAATTTGATTAGCATCGCACTCGTAATCTTTGAGCAGTTCAAGTGCTTTTTCTTGGTTTTCTCGTGTTTTTGCACGTAAATCAACTTGTTTTTCGAGTCCGCGGCGAAAGGCTCTTTTGGTATTAAAATAAAGCTCTTGCAGTAAATTTGCTTTCCAGCTATTCCATAAACTTTCATTGGTTGCACGCATATCAGCAACGGTTAAACAATAGAGATAATCTAAGTGAGCTTCATCCCTGACAATAGCAGCAAAATTTCTGATCACTTCTTCATCAGCAATATCTCGACGTTGTGCGGTTACCGACATCACTAAATGGTTTTTGACTAACCAGGCTATCATGCGCCCATCGTGATCACTTATCGGGTGAACCTTGCTAAATTCTAAGGCATCAACTGCACCTAACTTTGCATGGTCACCACCACGACCTTTCGCAATATCGTGAAAAATGCCTGCAATATATAATACTTCTGGCTTACGAATACGCTGCATTATCTTGCTACAAAGCGGATAATCATTGTCGTGTTGAGGTTGGCTAAAACGGTAAATATTTTTAATTAAGCGGTAGCTATGTTCATCAACTGAATATGCATGAAATAAATCAAACTGCATCTGCCCAACAATACTTCGCCATTGTGGTAAATAAGCGGCAATAATCGAATGGCGATGCATTAAGCTAAAGGTTAATCCTAAGCCATTAGGATGCTTCATAATTTCGATGAAGATTCGTCGACATTCGGCGTAATCCATCAGCCCTGAAATTAAACGTCTACGGGCATTTCTTAATAATCTTAGTGTCTGAGGGTGTAAATCGGTAATATTTTCATTTTGAGCAACCAGTAAAAACAGTTCCATAATTTTTACTGAACTCATAAAAACTCTGTCATTTACTGCATTTATTTGGCCATCAATAATAATAAAATCTTTAGTCAGGGGGATCTTTTCAACCGGATGATTCTTTTTGATAATGGCATATTCAAAATGCTGTAATAGCATTTTATTAAGTTCAGCAACACGGCCAATAATACGAAAAAATCGCTTCATCATGCGTTCAATAGCAAATTTACCTTCATCACCAAAGCCCATTAAACTGGCAACTTCACCTTGGTAATCAAAGAGTAAACGGTTTTCATTACGACCCGCAATAATGTGCAAAGCGGCACGCATCCGCCATAGGTAGTCTTGACACTCTAATAATTCAAAAAATTCGTTTTGTGTTAAATAGTGATGGGCAACAAGTTCTTCAAGTGAGTCGGCAACAAAATGTCGTTTGGCAACCCAAGCTATGGTTTGAATGTCTCGCAGGCCACCCGGATTAGCTTTTAAATTGGGCTCTAGCGTATAAGAAGCACCATGGTATTGTTGGTGGCGTTCGTATTGTTCTTCGCGTTTGGCCAAGAAGAATTTTTTTGAGGTCCAAAAGCCATCTTTTGCCAATAACGGGTATAAATTCTGAGTGAGGGCTTCATTGCCACAAATTTGGCGCATTTCCATCAGGTTTGTCGCTATGGTAACGTCGCTTTTTGCTTGTTTTACACATTCTTTAACACTGCGGACACTGTGACCAATATCGAGCTTTACATCCCATAGCTGAGTAATAAAAGCAGATATTTTTTCGGATAAGGCATCACTGATCTTTTCTTTAGTCAGTAATAATATATCGACATCAGAATAAGGATGTAATTCACCTCGACCATAACCACCAACAGCAAGTAAGCTAATTTGATCTTCATCTAAATTGTGCTGGCACCAAAGTTTATGGAGAATTTTGTCGACAAAATCTGAACGCGTTGATACTAATATGGATACCTCTACATAAGGAAATTTATCTTTTTGCCATTGCTGAAAATCGCGGCTAAGTTGACAAATATCTTGAGTAGAAATAAAAGGGGAGCTAACGGCTAATGGGGTACTATATTCTATCGGAAAAAGAGTTTGCATAGCTGAATATTTTACTCAATAAGTTAAGGCGATAGACATCATGCTTTATTTAGCCATTAAAAAGCAAATAACGACTATCGCTAACTTATACTTTGTTAACAAAACCAGTAATAAAACTAGTTATGTAGATGTCTTGGAATCGTATCATCGCTATGTAATGTTAAAATTTCACAGCCTGTGCGAGTAACCACAAGTGTATGTTCCCATTGTGCCGACTTTTTGCCGTCTAAGGTGTAAACGGTCCAATTATCTTCTTTATCTAGTAGTGTATTAGCACGACCAAGGTTAACCATAGGTTCGATAGTAAAACACATACCTTCAAGCATTTTTTCTTTGTCGGTATTTTTATAATGAACGATCTGTGGTTCTTCATGAAAAACGCTGCCAATACCATGGCCACAATATTCTTTTACAATAGAGTAACGACCTGATTTTTTTAAAAACTTTTGAATAGCAGTGCCAATCTCACCAAAGGTGTTGCCAGGTTTTACTTTTTTCAATCCGACATACAAAGCTTCTCTGGTGATACGACATAAACGATTGTCTTCAAGACTTACTTCGCCAATAAGAAACATTTTACTGGTATCACCGTGATAGCCATCTTTAATAACAGTGATGTCCAAATTAACGATGTCGCCATCAACTAATGGCACGTCGTTAGGAATACCATGACACACCACGTGATTAACTGAGGTACAAATTGATTTAGGAAAGCCATGATAATTTAATGGCGCTGAAATGGCATCTTGCACTTTGTCAGTATAGTCAGCGCATAGGGTATTTAACTCATTGGTTGTCACACCCGCTTTTACATAAGGTGTGATCATCTCTAATACGTCGGCGGCAAGTTTTCCTGCTATACGCATTTTTTCTATTTCTTGCTGAGTTTTAATTGTAATACCCATTTATTCCTCTATTGTCTGTTTAGTGTAAAGGCTACGGTTGTTATTTTGCCTAAAAGTGTCGTTATTGTCTATTGGTCTAGTTTTTTGCAAGTTCAAGCTCAACAGCTTCTATTATTGCACTAGGGTTTTGTAAATATAAGTTATGATTGAGTAAGGTTAGGTTTTCATTATGAGCAATTAGTAATGCGGGGATCGCTTTTGTACCAATATACTCTTGAAAGTCATAAATTTCTTGTAAAACAAATTCGGCTTCCTTAGCTATTTTACCTTCTTTAAATACTTTTGCAGGCGGTGATAGCTTAAGTTCATCAATGATAGGCTGAAAATCACTTTCGTGCGTAAACGCTGTGCCTTGTTCAAAATGCTGTTTTTGGATAGCGGTAATAAGCTCTAAAGTTAAGTGAGGCACTTTTTGACTGACCCATCCTATTAAATTAGCACTTAATGTTGAGTCTTTCTCTACGTTAAGTGTCTTCACATATTCGTGACTAAATTCAATGTTAGCGTCATCTTCAACGGCATCAATAGTTTTTCGGCTGACTTTCTCATCTCCTTCATAGTGAGCACTGTGCCATAAATTTAAAGTGATATTTGGATAAGCATCAGCAATTTCTTTAACTAAAGAAGTTGTCGCAAAGCTCCAAGGGCAGTGTGTGTCATAAATAAAAAAGAGTTCAGTAGACATGGTCATATATCGCCGTAGTGTTAAGTCAAAAATTTAATAAAATATAGAACCGCTAATTTTAGCGCGTACAGTAAAATTATCCCAGTAATATTATTACTATATTAATTAAGAAATATTGACCTTTAATTGTTAATTTCTAGCCTTTGGTAAATTAATATGGTATAAAGTGCGCCGTTAAATTTGTCGATTGAATAGCATAGTTATTTAGATTTTATCTAAGTATTACTCAGTGTTTTCGGTTATCCGATTACTAACTTGTTGTTATCGATAGTGTTTAGCTTTTAAACTTGTATTATTAAAAATAATAATACTTATTATAAATTCACATACATTTATTAAGAATATGTCGGGGTGCTCAGTTTGAATTTGTCTTAATTATAAGCAAATAATCGAACAATAAAGAGTCAGGTATATTTGAATGTATGAACGCTTAACCCCCTAAACCAAATAAAGGAAAAATCATGCCAAACGTTTCTATGCGCGATATGCTTAAAGCAGGTGTTCATTTCGGTCACAAAACCCGTTACTGGAACCCAAAAATGAAAACTTACATTTTTGGTTCACGCGATAAAGTTCATATCATCAACCTTGAACAAACTGTTCCTATGTTCAATGAAGCCCTTGCTTTCTTATCAGGTGTTTCTGCGAAAAAAGGTAAAGTTTTATTTGTTGGTACTAAGCGCGCTGCAAGCGATGCAATTAAAGATGCTGCTATCAAATGTGATCAGTTTTACGTTAATCACCGTTGGTTAGGTGGTATGTTGACTAACTGGAAAACAGTTCGTCAATCAATCAAGCGTTTAAAAGATCTTGAAGCACAAAGCTCTGACGGTACTTTTGAAGCTCTTACTAAAAAAGAAGCTTTGATGCGTACACGTGAAATGGAAAAGCTTGACAAAAGTCTTGGTGGAATCAAAAACATGGGTGGTTTACCTGACGTTTTATTCATCATTGATGCTGATCACGAACACATTTCTATTAAAGAAGCTAAAAACTTAGGTATTCCAGTAATATCTGTAGTTGATACAAACTCAAACCCAGATAACATTGATTTCATTATCCCGGGTAACGACGATGCAATTCGCGCTGTGACTTTATACACTGATTCTGCTGCTAACGCAGTTTTAGCTGGTCGTGAAAAGAACATTGTTGTTCAAGCTGAAAAAGACGGTTTTGTAGAAGCTGAATAATTTCAGTTTTTCATAATCTTTTTTGCTATTGCCACAAGCGTGTTAGCGCTTGTGGCAACATATTAATATTTATGCCCGGCTTTAAATAGTTTAGGGGATAACAAAATTTGAGGAATTCTCTCATGGTAATTACTGCTGCAATGGTAAAAGAACTTCGTGAACGCACAGCTGCGGGCATGATGGATTGTAAAAAAGCTTTACAAGAAGCTGAAGGCGACATGGAACTTGCGATTGAAAATATGCGTAAGAACGGTCAAGCAAAAGCGGCTAAAAAAGCCGGTAACATCGCTGCTGAAGGTGCTATTTTAATTAAAAGCGCTGATGGCGTTGCTGCACTTCTTGAAGTTAACTGTCAGACTGATTTTGTTGCAAAAGATTCTAACTTCTTAGGTTTTGCTAACGAAGTTGCAGACGCTGCTTTAGCATCAAAAGCGACAATCGAAGAGTTACAAGCTCAATTCGAAGAAAAGCGTATTACGCTTGTGACTAAAATTGGTGAAAACATCAATATCCGTCGCGTTTCATACGTTGAAGGTGCTGCATTAGCTTCATATAGCCATGGCGCTAGTATTGGTGTTGTTGTTGCTGGTGAAGGCGATGCTGAATCATTAAAGCACATTGCTATGCACGTTGCTGCAAGTAAGCCTGAATTTTTAACACCTGAAGATGTTGCTGATAGTGTTGTAGAAAATGAACAGCGTATTCAACTAGATATCTTAAAAGCTGAAAACGATGCTCTTGATGATAAAAAGAAAAAACCTGTTGAATTACTTGAAAAGATCATCATAGGTCGTATGAAGAAATTTACCGGTGAAATTTCTTTGACAGGTCAAGCATTCATCATGGAACCTAAGAAAACTGTTGGTGTTGTTCTTAAAGAGAAAGGCATTACGGTTTCTAACTTTGTTCGTTTAGAAGTTGGTGAAGGCATTGCTAAGAAAGAAGAAGATTTTGCTGCTGAAGTTGAAGCACAAATTGCTGCATCAAAAGCTTAATTTTTAAGCATTTAATTCAGTAAAACAGTTCTTTTTTCAGTTTAGACTTTCGATAGTCAGCTAAACGTATTAAAATAGCCGCGGTCAAATTGATCACGGCTATTTTTTTCGCCTATTTATAGACAAAATACAGGAATGTTTTTTATGAGCATCAGTCCAAAACCAATATATCGTCGAATTTTATTAAAACTTAGTGGTGAAGCCTTAATGGGTGAAGAGGGTTTCGGTATCGACCCTAAAGTTTTGGATCGTATGGCTCAAGAAATTAAAGAACTGATTGAAATGGGCATCCAAGTGGGTTTAGTTATTGGCGGCGGTAATTTGTTCCGTGGCGCTGGTCTTGCAGAAGCAGGAATGAACCGCGTTGTTGGTGACCAAATGGGTATGTTAGCAACCGTAATGAACGGTCTTGCGATGCGTGATGCCTTACATCGCGCTTTTGTTAATGCTAAATTAATGTCTGCTATTGACTTGGCAGGTGTTTGTGACCGTTATAACTGGGCTGAAGGCATCAGTTTATTAAAATCTGGCCGTGTTGTTATTTTCAGTGCCGGTACCGGTAATCCTTTCTTTACCACAGATTCAGCAGCCTGTTTACGCGGCATTGAGATTGAAGCTGATGTGGTTTTAAAAGCGACTAAGGTAGATGGCATCTACTCAGATGACCCTGTTAAAAACCCTGATGCTACCTTATATAGCCAATTAAGTTATAACGAAGTATTAGAAAAAGAACTCAAAGTAATGGATTTAGCCGCATTTACGCTCGCGCGTGATCACAATATGACTATTCGTGTTTTTAATATGAATAAGCCAGGTGCACTAAAAGCAGTGGTAATGGGCGGTAATGAAGGTACAACTATCGACCATTCAGAAAATTTAGTTTAATTTTTGATTTAAAGGAAATTCAACGTGATAAATGAAATAAAACAAGATGCTCAAGACCGTATGAGTAAAAGTATCGAATCATTAAAAAGCAATTTAAACAAAGTAAGAACGGGGCGAGCACATCGTTCTTTACTTGATAATATTGTTGTTGATTATTACGGTATGGAAACACCATTAAGTCAAGTGGGCAACATTGCTACACCTGATGCGCGTACTTTAGCGATTACTGTCTTTGATAAAGGCATGATCGGCGCGGTAGAAAAAGCAATTTTGAAATCTGATTTGGGCTTGAACCCATCATCTCAAGGAACACTTATTCGTATTCCTTTACCACCTTTAACAGAAGAGCGTCGTAAAGATCTTGTTAAAGTGGTTAAAAATGAAGCTGAAAATGGCAAGGTCGCTATTCGAAATATTCGCCGCGATGCTAATTCAGATGTAAAATCATTGAATAAAGAAAAAGAAATTAATGATGATGAAATGCATCAGTCTGAAGATGATATTCAAAAATTAACCGATACTTATGTAAAACAGGTTGATGATATCTTATCTATTAAAGAAAAAGAGTTAATGGAAATATAACTTCTTTAACCGATAATATAAACCGTAGTTATTAAATGATCACTACGGTTTTTTTTACAGAAAATTTGAATCTAGCTTGATTAGTATGACGGAACGATTATGACTGAAGCAATAACAGATACTTTAATCAAAGTGCCGCAACACGTTGCCATTATAATGGATGGTAATGGACGCTGGGCACAACAACGTGGAAAAACACGGGTTGCAGGTCATAAATCAGGTGTTGAATCAGTTCGAACATCAGTGAGTACTGCGATAAAATACGGGGTGAAAGCATTAACACTTTTTGCCTTTAGTAGTGAAAATTGGCAACGTCCAGAACAAGAAGTTAGCGTATTGATGGATTTATTCATGTTTGTGCTAACACGAGAAGTGAAAAAGCTTCATAAAAATGATGTGCGCTTCCAAGTGATTGGCGATGTTTCACGTTTTTCAGAAAATTTACAAAAAAAAATAAAAGTTTCAGAAGATTTAACCGCAAACAATAAAGGTATGGTATTGTCTGTTGCAGCTAACTATGGCGGACGTTGGGACATAGCTAATGCCGCTAAAATTTTAGCTGAAAAAGTATCCAATAACACCATGTCTGTTGATGATATAACCGAAGAAGCACTCCATCAATATACTTGTTTAGCTAACTTACCTGAACTTGATTTACTTATTCGTACCGGTGGTGATTTTCGCATAAGTAATTTTTTGCTATGGCAAGCAGCTTACGCAGAATTTTATTTTACAGAAACACTATGGCCTGATTTTGATGAACAAGCGCTCATTAACGCAATGGGATGCTTTGACCAAAGAGAACGACGTTTTGGTCAAACAGGTGAACAAATAAAAATTTAAGACTATAAATTAAAAACAATAATAACGATAAAATTAAATAGCATTTATAAGGGTTTCCATTTGTTAAAACAACGTATTATTACCGCTGTTATCTTAGCGCCTTTAACTATTTTCGCCATTTTCTATTTACCTCTAGATCAATTTGCGGCTTTGTTTATGGCTGTTATGGCTATTGGTGCATGGGAGTGGGGGCCTTTAATGGGCTTTGCCAATAAGCGCCGTCGTCTTGCTTTTGTTTGTGCGACGATTATTCTTATATCTGTGCTTTGGTACGCACTACCATTGTTACAACTCTGGTCTAATGATGGGCAGCTCCATTCAGGTGTGTCGCTGGTATTATGGATTGCTGTTGCTTGGTGGGTTCTATCTGCAACGCTGACCTTTCTTTATCCTCGCTACAGTAAGTTTTGGTCAAGCCATCGCTCGATTCGTGGTGTATTTGGCTGGTTAACGCTTATTCCTACTTGGCTCGCTTTTATGGTGCTGCGCAGTAATGATTACAACCAAGATCCGTATAATGGCGCTCAGCTGATTATGTTTTTATTCTTAATGGTGTGGAGTGCTGATGTAGGTGCTTATTTTGTCGGTAAATCTATCGGTAAACGTAAACTCTTACCCAATGTCAGTCCAGGTAAAACCCTCGAAGGCTTTATTGGTGGTGTTGTTTGTGCCTGTATCTTTATCAGTATTGCCGGTTACTCGCTCGGATGGCAGCAACATCAATTTACGTTAGCGTTAATTGTCACCGCTATCATCACAACAGTGTCAGTGCTAGGTGATTTAAATGAAAGTATGTTTAAACGACAAGCAGGCATAAAAGACAGTGGCGCAATCTTACCTGGTCATGGCGGTATCTTGGACAGAATTGATAGTTTAACGGCTACTGCGCCGATTTATGCATTATGTTATGCCTTATTAGGCTGGCAGTAGGTTGATATAAACGATGCGTAAACTTTGTATTTTAGGTTCAACAGGATCGATAGGTGTTAGCACCTTAGAGGTTGTTAGACTTCATCCCACGTTATTTTCTGTTGAGTCTTTATCGGCGAATACCCGGGTTGATGAAATGTTGGCGCAGTGTCTGGAATTTAAACCGAGCACTGTCGTTATGGTGGCCGAGCATGCGGCACAAGCTTTAAAAGGAAAACTCGACCAAAACGGTTTACAAAATATTGAAGTACTCAGTGGCGGACAAGGCTTAATTGATATTGCTCAAGCTGATACCTCAGATACTGTTATGGCTGCTATTGTTGGAGCGTCAGGTCTTTTGTCTACTATGGCTGCAGTTAAGTCGGGTAAAAGAGTACTGTTAGCAAATAAAGAAGCTTTAGTGACTTCAGGCGCTTTGTTTATAGATGCGGTTGAAAAGTATGGTGCAGAATTATTGCCGATAGACAGTGAACACAATGCTATTTTCCAGTGTTTACCCGCTAATGTACAAGCTAAGCCAGGTCGATGCGACTTAGCAAGTAATGGCGTCAGTAAAATATTACTGACCGGCTCAGGTGGTCCGTTTAGAACTTTTTCAGTCGAACAGTTAGCAGAAGTAACCCCAGCACAAGCGTGTGCCCACCCTAATTGGGAGATGGGCCGTAAAATTTCTGTAGACTCTGCGACCATGATGAATAAAGGCCTAGAATTTATTGAAGCAAAATGGTTATTTAATATCGACCCTGACGATATCCACGTTGTTTTACATCCGCAAAGTACCATTCATTCAATGGTGCAATATAAAGACGGTAGCGTGATAGCTCAAATGGGTAATCCTGATATGCGTACCCCCATTGCTCATGCCTTGGCTTATCCGCAGAGAATTGATTCAGGTGTCGCACCCTTAGATTTTTTCAATACGCCATCATTTGAATTTGAAGATGTCGATTATCAAAAGTATCCTAATTTAAAATTAGCTATAGCGGCTTGTAAAAGTGGCCAAGGTGCATGTACAGCTTTAAATGCTGCTAATGAAATTGCCGTTGATGCTTTTTTGAACGAAAAAATAAAATTTACTGATATTGCAAAAATAAATGAAACTTCTGTGAATAAATTTGTCTCAGAAAGGGTGGCATCAATTGATGATGTCGTTGCGCTTGATGCAAGTGCTAGAGAATTTTCACGTAATTTAATTGCTAGTGGCTGCTTTGTAGTCAATGATGTGGCGATTAATGAAGTTAACGAAAAAGGTAATCTATAGTTGTTTGATTTTTTTTGGAATTTAGCCTCTTTTGTTGTCGCTTTAGGTATTTTAATTACGGTGCATGAATACGGCCATTATTGGGTTGCCCGCAGAAACGGCGTGCAAGTAGAGCGTTTTTCAATTGGCTTTGGCAAAGTATTATGGCGAAAAGTTAATAAAGAAGGTACAGAGTTTGTTATCGCCTTAATTCCATTGGGTGGTTACGTTAAAATGCTTGATGGCCGCGTTGATGAGGTCAAACCCGAAGATATCGATAAAACTTTTAATAATAAAACAGTTTATCAGCGTATAGCGATTATTGCTGCTGGGCCTCTAGCAAACTTTGCTTTTGCTATTTTTGCTTTTTATCTGATGTTTCTAATTGGTGTGCCGAGTGTAAAACCGATTGTTGGTGAAATAATGCCAGAATCTATAGCGCAGCGGGCGAATCTTACCAGTAACAGTGAAATCATTGAAGTTGCCGGTCAAAAGACCTTAGATTGGCAAGATGTCAATCTAGCGTTAGTCTCGCAAATAGGTGAGAGCGCTTTTACTATAAAAACAAAAGAACAAGGTAGTGCTTCACCGAAAACTTATAATTTGGATGCGGCTAACTGGTCTTTTTCACCCGATAAAGAATCAGCCATTAGTAGTTTAGGTATTGCTCCTTATAGAGCCGCTGTTTATGCTGAGCTAGCTTTTATTGAAGAAGGTAGTGTTGCAGATAAGGCCGGCCTAAAAGTTGATGACAAGTTAATTAGCATCAATAACGAAAGTATTAATGGCAGTTGGGTGATGTTTTCAAAAAATATTAGTCAACTTCCGGAACAAAACGTTATTTTAGTCGTCGAAAGACTTGGTGAAAACAAAGAGATAATGGTAACACCGGCTTTAATTGAACGTGCGGGTAAGAAAATAGGTTATTTGGGTGTGGTTCCAAAATCTGACTCTTACCCAAAAGAATATTTATTTGAGTTACGTTACGGCGTTGTTGATGCTTTAGGACAAAGCTTACAGCGTAGTTGGAACTTAGTAGTATTGAGTTTTGACATGATAGGCAAGCTCTTGACGGGTGATATTTCTGTTAAGAACTTAAGTGGGCCTATTTCTATCGCACAAGGAGCAGGAAGTAGTGCACAATATGGTTTGGTATATTTCCTAGGTTTTCTGGCTTTAATTAGCATTAACTTAGGTATTATAAATTTATTACCTTTACCAGTGCTTGATGGCGGGCATTTATTTTATTATCTTGTGGAAATTGTCACAGGTAAACCCGTATCAGAAAAAATACAAGAAATAGGTTTTAAGTTTGGTACACTAGCCCTCTTAGGCTTAATGAGTATCGCATTATTTAACGATTTTTCGCGGTTATAACAAAAGAAGTAATAAAAGTTAGCATTTATGATAATTAAAAAAATTGCCCTTGCGGTATTATTAGGTGCCTTAGGTACAACAGCACAAGCCTCTGAAGAATTTCAAGTAGAAGATATTGAAGTAAAAGGGTTACAGCGTGTCGCACTCGGCGCTGCTTTGACTCATATCCCTTTTAATACGGGAGATACGCTCAATGAATTCCGTATTTCTCAATCGATAAAGTCTCTCTACAAGTCAGGACATTTTAATGATGTTGTCGTTTATCGTGAAGGTAACAGAGTTATCTATCGTGTTCATGAGCGTTCAACGATCAGTGAAATCACCTTCGATGGCAATAAAGACTTAAAAGCAGAGCAACTAACTGAGAGTCTTGACGGCAGTAATATTCGAGTCGGTGAAACACTCGACATGACTATAATTTCCGGTATTGAGGTAGGCTTAGAAGATTTCTACCACAGTATTGGTAAATATAATGCCGATGTAAAAGCTGAAATTATTCACTTGCCTCGTAACCGTGTTGACATAAATTTTGTTTTCACCGAAGGCGATGCTGCAGCAATAGAGCAGATTAACGTCGTTGGTAATGAGATATTTTCTGATGTTGAGCTTCTTGAACGCATAGAACTTACCTTTGATTCTCCTTGGTGGGATTTTATGGCGCAAGACCGCTATCAAAAACAAACCTTACAAGGTGATATAGAAACGATTAAAAGTTACTATTTAGACCGTGGTTATCTGCAATACAAAGTAGACTCGACTCAGGTGTCAATGACCCCTGATAAAAAAGCGGTTTATATTGCCTTGAATATCACTGAAGGTGAACAATTTAAAGTCAGTGAAATAGATTTTATTGGTGATATGGTTGGGTTTGAACGTACGATCCGAGCTATTAACCCATTACGACCAGGTAAACTTTATAATGGTGCAGAGGTAACGTATACCGAAGAAACTATCAGCCGTTATCTAGGCCGTTATGGTTATGCTTACCCGAAAGTAACCGTTATTCCTGAAATTAATGAAGAAGAAAAAACGGTTAAACTGACTATTTCTATTGACCCTGGCAAACGTGTTTACGTTAACCGTATTAACTTCGAAGGTAATAATGTTACTGCCGATAAAGTACTACGCCGTGAAATGCGTCAAATGGAAGGTGCTTGGTTATCGAACAATGCTGCCGAAAGTTCAAAAGCATGGCTACAGCGTTTACCTTATTTGGAAGATGTTGAATACGAAACTAAACAGTTACCAGGTGATGATGACTTAGTTGATATTGACTTTACGGTTAAAGAGCAACCTTCAGGGTCTTTTACTGCCGGTATTGGTTATGGTTCTACGACTAATTTAAGTTTAAGTGCAGGTATACAGCAAAACAACTTTTTAGGAACGGGTAACCGCTTGGCATTTAATGTTAATACCATGAGTTATCAGCAAAGTGCGAGTATTTCTTACACCGACCCATACTTTACTGTAGATGCTGTTTCTTTAGGCGGGCAAATATATTACAGCGAGTTTAATGCGGGTAATGCGAACTTAGTTGAATACAACAATAGAACTTATGGTGTTGGGCTTAACTTAGGCTTTCCTATTAATGAATATGTTCGTTTAAACTTTGGCGTAGGTTACAAAAGTAACGGTATTACACGTTTACAAACTTATGAACAAATTCAACAATTTTACGAGATATATTCTGATCCTAATAACCCTGATGGTGGTTTAGAATTTAAAAGTTTCGATTTATCGATGGCTATATCTCGCACGACATTGAACCGTGGTACCTTTCCAACAGACGGCTCAAGTCAAAGTTTGACTTATAAAATGACAACGCCAAATTCAGATGTTGATTATTTTAAAATTAACTTAGACACTAAATGGTACTTCCCATTAACACAAGATCAACGTTGGACAGTGCTAGCACGTTTAAACGCCGGTTACGGTAATGGTTATGGCACCATAGATGGTAATGACCAGATATTGCCTTTCTGGGAAAACTTTAGAGCGGGTGGTTCTGATACATTACGTGGCTTCGAAAATAACATTGTTGGCCCACGTGCGGTATTTCGCTATCCAACACAAATCACAGGTACTCCTGATCCGGTCGAGGGTGGAAGTAGTTGTTGTTTAGGGCAAGATCACGATTTTATTAACGTCTCACAGCGTTCTGTTGGTGGTAATGCCATTATTGTCGCGGGTATCGAACTTATTGTACCAACACCATTACTTGATGAAGGTTTCTCGAACAGTGTTCGTACCAGCTTTTTTGTCGATGTTGGTAATGTTTGGGATACAGAGTTCAACTTAGAAGACTACAACGATTTAGTAACCTCTGAATTTGAAAAGATTGATGATTATTCAGATGTTGGTCGTTATAGAAGCTCTGCCGGTTTATCAGTGCAGTGGTTATCTCCTATGGGCCCAATGATCTTTAGTTTCGCGAAAGCACTAAAATCAGAAAAAGACGATGATAAAGAGTTCTTTAGTTTTAATATAGGTAAAACATTTTAATAAAGAGAACTTTCAGGCATAGTGCGTATAAATTTACTAAGGGGGTTTAATTCTTATAGTTAGCCCCCATAGCTATTACATGACAATTATAAAAATTAATGCAACTTATATCAAAGTTGTGAAGTAATAATATTTTGGAGATAAAATTGAAAAAATTCATTAAAACAGTTACTTGCTCTGCAGTAGCGTCAACGTTGTTATTAGCAAGCTCTGTAATGGCTGCTGATCAAAAAATCGCCGTGGTTAATTTCCAAGAAGTGATGAGTAAAATCCCACAAACAACGGCAGTAATGCAGGTACTAGAAGCTGAGTTTAAAGATGATAAAGCTATTTTAGCTCAGTTAGAAAAAGACATTAAGTACTACCAAGAAAAGAAACAGCGTGACGGTTCATTAATGAGCGCTAAAGATATCGAAGAACTTGATACTCAAATCGCAACATTATATCAAGATTACCAAGCTAAAGGTAAAGCGTTCCAACAAGCAACTGGCTTGCGTAAGAACGAAGAAACAAACAAAATTATAGCCTTGGTTCGTCAAGCTATCGACAGCATTGCTGCAAAAGACAAATATGACCTTGTTTTAGAACAGCAAGCCGTTATTTTTGCTAAGCCAGATGCAATGATCACTAATAAGGTTGTTGAACAGGTTAGTAAACTTAACTAAGTCTACCGCTAAGTAGTAGATATAAGGTTAATTGAAGCCTTACCGTTATAAAACTTGCAACTATTATTAATAATATTAGTTGCAAGTTTTTTTTCTAGCCTAATAAAATCATATTGGTTTTAGCGTCTTTTCCAGTTATGCTCATTGAGCATCCATAAAAATATTAAGTGTTTATGTCTTATACTCTCAAACAGCTAGCTGAAAAAATTGGTGCTGAGGTTCATGGTGATGAAACATATATCATTCATTCACTTGCCACATTATCAACCGCTAATGCACAACAAATTGCATTTTTAGCCAATAAAAAATACAGCCAACAGCTTGCTGATACTAAAGCTGGTGCGGTTATTATTTCTTCTCAACACCTTAATGACTGTAATACCCATGCGCTAGTGATGAATAATCCCTATTTGGGTTATGCACTTACCGCACAATTACTTGATACCACTCCAAAACCGGCTAACAGTATTCATCCCTCGGCTCAAATTTCAGCGGATGTTACTTTAGGTGATAATGTCGCCATCGGCGCTAATACTGTGATAGAGCAGGGCGTAGTTATTAGTGATAATGTTACCATTGGTGCGGGCTGTTTTATTGGTGTTCAAGCAAAAATCGGCGCAAGTACTAAATTATGGTCCAATGTTAGCATTTATCATCGTGTTGAAATTGGCCAAGATTGTTTAATCCAAGCGAATACGGTTATTGGCTCTGATGGCTTTGGTTATGCAAATGACCAAGGTAAATGGTTGAAAATACCTCAGCTGGGAAGCGTTATTATTGGTAACAAAGTCGAAATTGGTGCCAGCACGACTATCGATCGTGGCGCGCTAGAAAATACAGTGATTAAAGATGGTGTTATTTTAGATAATCAAATTCAAATTGCTCATAATGTTGTTATTGGTGAAAATACCGCGATGGCAGCTTGTAGTGTTATTGCAGGCAGTACCGTTATTGGCAAAAATTGTGTGATAGCGGGCCTTGTTGGTATTAATGGTCATATTGAAGTTGCTGATGGTTGTGTTTTTACCGGCATGACCATGGTGACCAAAGATATTAATGAATCCGGTGTTTATTCTTCGGGCATGCCGTGCCAACCAAATAAAGAATGGAATAAAAATAATGCCAGAATTCGCAAATTAGAAAGTATACTTAAGCGCATTAAGAGTGCAGAGCATGACATCGAGCACTTAAACAATATTATTGAAAAGGAATAGTCCGTTGGAATTACCAAAAAACACCATTGAAATTGCAGAAATCAAAGCATTACTGCCACATCGTTACCCCATGCTTTTGGTCGATCGCGTTTTAGATTATCAGCCAATGAAAACATTGCATGCTATTAAGAATGTTAGTATTAACGAACCTGTGTTTAATGGTCATTTCCCTGATCTCCCTATTTTTCCTGGTGTGATGATCCTCGAAGCTTTAGCGCAAGCAACTGGGCTTTTAGGCTTTAAAAGTACAGATGGCAGAGATAAAAATGAAATGTACTTATTTGCTTCAATTGATAAGGCAAAATTTAAAAAGTCTGTTGTGCCAGGCGATACTATGCATTTGCATGTCGAGTTCTTAAAAGAGCGTCGTGGTATGTGGAAATTTTATGGCGAAGCTAGGGTTGAAGGTAAAGTTGTTTGCTGCGCTGAACTTATGTGTGCAAGAAGAGTGGTATAAATGGTGACTTCCAATAAGCAGAGCTTAATTCACCCTCAGGCGATTATCGAAGAAGGCGCTAGCATTGGCAAAAATGTTAGTATTGGCCCTTGGAGTTATATTTCTAAAGATGTCGTTATTGGTGACAACTGTGTGATTAATTCTCATGTTGTCATTAAAGGCCCAACAAAAATTGGCGAAGGCAACAAATTCTTTCAATTTGCCAGTATTGGTGAAGATTGTCAGGATCTAAAGTATGCCGGCGAGTTAACCGAATTGATTATTGGTGACAATAATGTTTTTCGTGAATCTTGTACGGTCCATCGCGGCACGATTCAAGATAATAGCCTAACGCAAATAGGTAGTAATAATTTGTTTATGGCGTATACCCATGTTGCCCATGATTGTATTGTTGGCAGTCACTGTATTCTTGCAAATAATGCCTCTATTGCTGGCCATGTTCATGTAGGTGATTACGCTATTTTAGGTGGTATGACAGGCGTTCATCAGTTTTGTCATATTGGCGCGCACAGCTTTGTTGCGGCAAATTCGCTGATTTTAAAAGATATACCGCCTTATTTGATGGTGTCTGGTCAACCGGCATCTCCTTTTGGTTTAAACTCAGAAGGGTTAAAACGCCGAGGTTTTGACAAAGAGGTTATTTTAACGATCAAACGAGCCTATAAAGAAGTTTATCGTAAAGGTTTAAACGTTAACGAAGCTTTAGAAAAAGTTGCCGCATTAGCCGATGATATGCCAGAGTTAACCTTGTTTGCTGAGTTTATTAAAAACTCTAGCCGTGGCATTGCCCGCTAAACACGATTGTTAAAAGTATAGAGTAAAGGTTAATGACAAAAACAGTAGAAAAACAGGCTATTCTCCAAACATCACCCATTATAAATAGTTCAACTGCTCAACAATCGCCCGTGTTTGGGCTTGTTGTTGGCGAGCATTCTGGCGATACGCTCGGCGCTGGTCTTATGAGCTCTCTAATATCTGTCTATCCTAATGCCAAGTTTATCGGTATTGGTGGTCCAAAAATGCAAGCTTTGGGTTTCGAAAGTTTGTTTGAAATGGAAGAGCTTTCCGTGATGGGCATTTTTGAAGTATTGGGCCGCCTCAAACGCTTATTTCATGTCAAAGACTGTTTAGCCGCGCAGTTTATTAATAATAGACCCGATGTGTTTATTGGCATCGATGCACCCGATTTTAATTTAAGGCTAGAAAGACAACTAAAGAAAGCGGGTATTAAAACAGTTCATTACGTTAGCCCATCTGTTTGGGCTTGGCGTGAAAAGCGTATTTTTACCATTGAAGCGGCTACCGATATGGTGCTGTCGTTATTGCCTTTTGAAAAAGATTTCTATGATAAATATGAAGTGCCCTGTACTTTTGTCGGCCATCCGCTAGCAGACGACATTCCATTTCATTCGGATAAGCGTGAAGCGAGACAAGCACTCAACTTACCGCTTGATAAAAAAATACTTGCGCTTATGCCTGGTAGTCGTGGTGGTGAGTTATCTCGATTAACCGAGCCTTTCTTACTTTCTGCGGTACAACTTTTAGCACAAGACCCACAATTACATTTTGTTGTGCCGATGATCAGCGATAAGAGAACCGAACAATTTAGCCAATTGAAAGAAAAGATAGCGCCAAATTTAGCGGTAACAATTATTACTAATAAAACCCAACAAGTGATGGCTGCCAGTGATTGTTTACTCATGGCCTCAGGTACGGTAACACTGGAAGCTGCGTTAGTTAAACGCCCCATGGTGATTTGCTATAAGTTCAATGCTTTTACTTATCACATGTTTAAAGGCCTAGTAAAATTAGAATGGTTTTCATTACCTAATTTATTGACGAAAAAAACACTGGTACCTGAATTACTGCAAGGTAAAGTCAGCGTTGATAACATTGTGCCGTTAGTTAAAGAACGTTTATACCAAGACCAATCGTCACTTGAAGATGAATATATGAAAATTCATCTCGCTTTAAAACAAAATGCCAGTCAAGAAGCGGCGAAAGCTGTAATGGATCTAATGTCAAAATGAGTAATGAAGCGGTAAGCGATACCAGTTTAACCCCCCGTAAGAAAGTGGCAAAAGCTAAAAAGATTTTCCCACCTTTTGAATACCCTATTGCTTACTGTATCGCAGGAGTCGATGAGGTTGGGCGAGGACCTTTGGTGGGTGACGTTGTTACCGCGGCGGTTATTCTTGATCCCGAAAACCCTATTGAAGGTTTAATGGATTCAAAAAAACTATCAGATAAAAAGCGTCAGTTACTTGCGGTGGAAATCAAAGAAAAAGCTATTGCTTGGGCTGTTGGAAGAGCAAGCCCGGAAGAAATAGACACCTTAAATATTCTTCATGCCACTATGTTAGCGATGCAGCGAGCAGTACAAGATTTATCAGTAACACCTGATTATGTTTTAGTTGATGGTAATCGTTGCCCTATTTTTATGCAGGTGAACGGCAACATTGCTAGCCAATCTGTGGTTAAAGGCGATGATCGGGTTAGTGAAATAAGTGCGGCATCAATTCTTGCAAAAGTTGTTCGAGATGATGAAATGCTCGCTTTAGATGAATTACATCCCGAGTATGGTTTTGCAAAACATAAAGGTTACCCAACCAAAGCCCATTTAGAAAAAATAGTAGAGCACGGTGTACTTGATTGCTACCGAGCAAGCTTTAAGCCAGTAGCACAAGTTATTGCTATGCAGGGTGTTTTACCGACAAAAACTAAACAAGAAGACTCTCAGGTGAAGTGTTAATGTCAGAGCAAGTATTAGTTGATGCAGCCGAATTAGTGTCAGTCAAAGCTCAACCAAAATTTATTCATTTGCGAGTGCACAGTGACTATTCATTATGTGATGGTTTAAATAAAGTAAAACCTATTGTCGCCAAAGCCTCAGCTTTAGGGATGCCAGCTATCGCGCTAACCGACCAAACAAACCTTTGTGGTCTGGTTAAATATTATCATGCCGCTCACGGCGCGGGTATAAAACCAATTATTGGTTGCGATCTCTGGGTTAAAAGTGATGAATTAGAGAATGAACTTTCCCGCATTGTTGTTTTAGCCACTAATAATGTCGGCTACAAAAATCTCACTGAACTCATTTCTAAAGCCTACCTTCGGGGTCATGTTCAAGGCAAGGCGGTTATCGATAAGCATTGGTTAATTGACTATGCTCCGGGTTTGATTTTATTGTCGGCTGGTCGCGAAGGTGATATTGGTAAAGCGCTGATTAAGGGAAATTTCGAGCTGGTCAATAAAATGGTCGATTTCTACCAAAGCTACTTTCCTGATTGCTTTTATCTTGAACTGATCAGAACCAACAGAGAAAACGAAGAAAACTATATCCATTTGGCAGTCGAGCTGGCAGAAAAAGCGTCACTCCCTGTGGTAGCGACGAACGAAGTGATGTTTATTTCTCCTAAGCGCTTTGATGCCCATGAAATACGTGTTGCCATACATGATGGTTTTACCCTCAACGATAAACGTCGCCCGAAAAAATATTCTAAAGAGCAGTACCTTCGAACTGAAGAGGAAATGTGTGAGTTATTTTCAGACATCCCTGAAGCGATTGAGAATACGGTTGAAATCGCCAAACGCTGTAATGTTACGGTTAGGCTTGGAGAGTATGTTCTCCCTGATTTTCCAACAGAAGGTTTATCGATAGAAGATTACTTGGTTAAAGTCTCTGAAGAAGGTTTACAAGACCGCTTAGAAACCTTATTTGATAAAGACGCAGCAGATTTTGCTGAAAAGCGTAAACCCTACGACGAACGTTTAGCCATTGAACTTAAAGTGGTTAACAATATGGGCTTTCCCGGTTATTTTTTAATCGTGATGGAATTTATTCAGTGGAGTAAAGATAATAATATTCCTGTTGGTCCTGGCCGTGGTTCTGGTGCCGGCTCGTTGGTCGCTTATGCCCAAAAAATTACCGACTTAGATCCCCTTGAATACGATTTGCTCTTTGAACGTTTTTTGAATCCTGAACGTGTCTCTATGCCAGATTTTGATATCGATTTCTGTATGGACAGGCGTGATGAAGTTATTGATCACGTTGCTGAACTATATGGCCGTGATGCCGTGTCGCAAATTATTACCTTTGGCACCATGGCAGCCAAAGCGGTTATCCGAGATGTTGGTCGAGTACTCGGTCACCCTTATGGTTTTGTTGACCGCATCTCTAAGCTTATACCGCCAACACCAGGCATGACACTAGCCAAGGCCTTTGAAGAAGAGCCTAAGTTGCCAGAAGCTTACGCACAAGACAGTGAAGTCAAAGATTTAATTGATATGTGCCGTATTTTAGAAGGCACAACACGTAATGCCGGTAAACATGCCGGTGGTGTGGTTATATCACCAACCACCATTACCGACTTTGCGCCACTTTACTGTGACGAAGAGGGTAAAAACCCGGTAACTCAGTTCGATAAAAATGATGTTGAAGATGCCGGTTTAGTTAAGTTTGATTTCTTGGGACTTCGCACGTTAACAATTTTGCAGTGGGCCATCGAAATGGCTGATGCAAAATTGTTAAAACAAGGCAAAGCGCCTATTGATATTACCCGGATTAATTTAGAAGACCCAGCCAGTTTTAAAGTGTTATTAAGATCTGAGACGACGGCAGTGTTTCAGCTCGAATCTAGTGGTATGAAATCACTTATTGCCAAATTAAAACCTGATTGCTTTGAAGATATTATCGCCTTGGTTGCGCTCTTTAGACCGGGGCCATTGCAGTCTGGCATGGTTGATAACTTTATTGAACGTAAGCATGGTCGTGAAGAAGTAAGCTATCCGGATGCTACTTGGCAACATATTGACTTAAAGCCTATTCTTGAACCGACTTACGGTATTATTTTATATCAAGAACAGGTTATGCAAATTGCGCAAGTATTGGCGGGTTACTCGTTAGGTGGCGCGGATATGCTTCGCCGCGCTATGGGTAAGAAAAAACCTGAAGAAATGGCCAAACAGCGTGATGGCTTTGAGCAAGGCGCGATCAACCGAGGTGTTGACGGCGAACTTGCGATGAAGATCTTCGATCTGGTAGAGAAATTTGCGGGTTATGGTTTCAATAAATCGCACTCAGCGGCTTACGCCTTGGTTTCTTATCAAACCTTATGGATGAAAACACATTACCCTGCACCATTTATGGCAGCGGTAATGTCAGCCGACATAGATAACACCGATAAAATTGTTACCCTAGTTGATGAATGTGGCAATATGGGGATAGATTTACTGCCTCCTGATGTTAATGCCGGTCAATATAAATTTACCGTTAACGAGCAAGATCAAATTGTCTACGGTATTGGCGCAGTAAAAGGTGTAGGTGAAGGTCCTATTGATGCCATTATTGCCGCACGCGAAGCCGGCGGTGAATTTACCGATCTTTTTGATTTTTGCGCGCGACTCGATCTTAAAAAAATTAATAAACGTGTTTTAGAAAAATTAGTTAAAGCTGGGGCCATGGACAGTTTAGGGCCTAAAAAAACTATCAACGGTAAAGAAGTACCACATCGTGCTGTTTTATTTGAAACATTACCTGAAGCAATAAAGGCTGCAGACCAATATGCAAAAGCACAGGCAGTTGGACAGAATGATTTATTTGGCTTAATTAATGAAGCGTCAGCAGAGCCGCGACAAGCCTTTAAAGATGTGCCGATGTGGGCTGAAGAAGTTTGGCTCAATGCAGAGAAAGAAACGTTAGGTTTATATTTAACCGGTCATCCCATTAATCGTTTCTTAAGTGAAATAAAGCATTATGCGACTGGACGGTTAGTAAGCTTGCAACCGACCAGTAAAGACAAAACCACGGTTGCGGTTGGTTTAGTGTTAGGTGTTAGAGTCATGGTCAATAAGCGCGGCAGACGATGGGCCTTAGTTACGCTTGACGATAAAAGCGCTCGCATGGACATTAGACTCTTTCCCGATGACTATGATAATTTTGCTGAATTGCTGGTAAGTGATGCTATTTTGGTCTGTAGCGGACAGGTCAGCTTTGATGAATACTCCGGAGGCATTACAATGACCGCTCGAGATATCATGACGGTTGGTGATGCTCGTGAAAACTATGTCTCTTCAGTAGATATTAATGTCAATAAAAACAAGGCAGGCGCAGGTTTTATTGATAAATTTACCGAGGTATTAACACCTTATAAGGATGGTACGTGTCCTGTTCGGTTGTTTTATCAAAGAGATGAAGCAAAAGCTATGCTAGAATTAGGCGTACAATGGCGCGTTACGCCTGCAGACCCTTTATTACATGAATTAAGAACCTTATTAGGTGATGGCGACGTTACTTTAAGGTTTAAATAATTTAGGGCGCATTAAAGGGTTATTTATTGTTAACCATTATAAAAAATTTATAACAAGGTCGATGACGGCTTTGTTAGCAACTTAATAATCAAATTAAAATTATTAAGTACTCTATTTGAATAATCATGCTGTTGTTATAAAACGGCATAGAACATAGGTAAGAATAATCATATGTCATTAAATTTTTTAGATTTCGAGCAGCCTATTGCTGAGCTTGATGCCAAAATTGAAGAGCTACAATTAGTCAATAACGGTCAAGAATTAGATCTTGACCTTGAAGATCAAATTACTCAATTACGCGGTAAAAATGCTGAGTTAACCAAAAAGATTTTTGCAAATCTTGACCCTTGGCAAACAGCTCGTGTGGCACGTCATCCTCAGCGTCCTTATACGCTTGATTACATACCACGCATTTTTACTGAATTCGACGAGCTTGCCGGTGATAGACACTATGCGGATGATAGAGCCATTGTTGGTGGTACTGCGCGTTTAGACGGTAAACCTGTGATGATTATTGGTCATCAAAAAGGGCGTTCAACAGCAGAAAAAGTTAAACGTAACTTTGGTATGCCTCGTCCAGAAGGTTACCGTAAAGCCTTACGCTTAATGCAAATGGCTGAACGTTTTAATATGCCCATTATTACCTTTATTGACACTCCTGGTGCCTACCCGGGAATAGGCGCAGAAGAGCGCGGCCAAAGTGAAGCGATAGCGATGAACTTAAAGGTTATGTCACGTTTAACCGTGCCGATTGTTTGTACGGTTATTGGTGAAGGTGGTTCTGGTGGTGCATTAGCGATTGGTGTTGGTGACCGTGTCAACATGCTGAAATATTCTACTTACTCGGTAATATCTCCTGAAGGTTGTGCATCAATCTTGTGGAAAACTGCTGAAAAAGCACCTACTGCCGCTGCCGCTATGGGTATTACCGCTACGCGTATTAAAGAATTAGAACTTATCGATAATATCGTTGAAGAGCCATTAGGTGGTGCACATCGTGATATGGATATTATGGCGGCTAACTTAAAGCAAGAATTAAAATCAAATCTTGCCGAACTAGAAGGCTTGTCAAAAGAAGAGTTAATTGAAAAACGTTATGACAGATTAATGTCTTTCGGTTATTGTTAAGTTGTTATAAATCGACACGAGCAAAGTAGTATTGAATGCTTTGCTGATGAAGTTGTAGCCTTATCTTACTGATTCTATCTCTAAGTTAAGGCTACAGTTTTTTTGTTTTCAGTGTCAATTAACCAAGTATTCTATGATTAAACAGACCTTAATAGATTTTTTTTCCAACCACCCTCAAAAATCACTGCTTATTGCCTACAGTGGCGGTATCGACTCTCAAGTGCTGTTACATTGCCTTGGTGCTTTAAAAACACAACATGCTATTAATAGCGATATTCGTGTTTGTCATGTTAATCATGGCTTGAGTGTTAATGCCGTTAAATGGCAAGCCTTTGCTAAAGCACAATGCCAACTATTTGGCCTGCCGTTAGACATTATTGAAGTAAACGTGCAAGCTGTTGCCCAAAAAAGCTTAGAAGCGCTTGCCCGCGATGCCCGCTATCAAGCACTAAAATCAGTAGCTAAAGCCGGTGATTTAATTGTTACTGGTCATCACAGTGACGATCAGGCTGAAACTTTTCTACTCGCCCTAAAAAGAGGCGCAGGTTTGAAAGGGCTCTCAGCGATGCAAAGTGAAATGATGTTGGGGCAGCAATTACTGGTCAGACCGTTATTAACTATTTCACGAGCCGATATTGAAGCCTATGCGAAAGAGTATGGCTTAGTTTGGATAGAAGATGAATCGAATACGGATGAGCGTTTCGACAGAAACTTTCTCCGCCATCAAATTTTACCTAAGTTAAATCAACGTTGGCCAAGCATCAATAAGACGATTGCACGCAGTGCTGAACATTGCTTTGAAGCACAACAATTACTCGATGAATTAGCGCAGCAAGATTTAATTGCTTGCCAGTCTTCAGCTAATAAGCTGAGTGTTGTTGATTTAAATAAGCTCAGCGAAGCACGTCTTAAAAATCTATTGCGCTATTTTTTATCTTGCCATGGATTTTTAATGCCAAGCCAAAAGCAACTAATGCAAATATGCCAGCAGCTTAATGCACAAGCGGATAAGTCGCCAGTTGTGCAATTAGCTGAGTGTTGCATCAGACGTTATCAAGGTGAGTTACATCTAACGGGTATCTATCAGGACCTGTCGCTGTGGCAACAAAACCTAGCATTAGCGCTGTTAGCCGATGATAAACCGTTAGATGTTTGTCTTCCCGATCAATTAGGTTGGTTAAGTTTTTCGAATTTATCAGCACAAGTACAAGAAAACAGTGACTGGCAGTCGGTGATAAAAAAACCGGCAGAGCAACAAAAAGTGACGATTAGTTTTTCTCACGAAAACCCAAGGTGTTTGCCACAATATCGACAGCATTCAAGACCATTAAAGAAAGTCTTACAAGAGCTTGCTATACCAACATGGCAGAGAAAAAGGTTACCTTTTATCTTTTATGATAATGAGTTGGTTGCGGTAGTCGGACAGTTTGTTTGTCAGCGCTATCTAGCCGAGAACAGTGACTCAGCATTTACGCTATCATGGCATGGTCAACTGCCTCTTTAAAGGTACCGTGTAACGAATAAACTAGACAGTGTCGGTGCATAAGTGGTAAAAATCTTTCATCGATGCGTTATCTTAATAACAAAAACAATAACTAAAATAAGACAAACTATGACAACACAAAATACCTCTGTAGAAAAAACATCACTTTTTGGTAAGCTAAAAGCTATTAACATCGTCAATCAAATCATTATTGCACTTGTTGTTGGTATTGTTTTAGCGCTTGTTTTACCTGAAGTTGCACAGTCATTTTCAATACTCGGCAGTTTATTTGTTAGTGCACTAAAAGCGGTTGCTCCTATTTTGGTGTTAGTTTTAGTCGCTTCATCTATTGCTAACCAAAAACAAAATAGCGATGCTAACTTAAAACCGATTGTTGGGCTTTATTTACTCGGCACAATAAGTGCTGCGCTGGTTGCTGTAGCACTAAGCTTTGCGTTCCCGGTGCAATTAACATTAGATATTGTTGGCGCAAGTGCTAATCCGCCACAAGGACTAGGTGAAGTCTTATCAACCTTAGCGTTTAAAATTGTTGATAATCCGTTCAATGCAGTTGTTACTGGAAACTTTATTGGCATTTTAGCGTGGGGCTTAGGCTTAGGTTTTGCGTTGAAAAAAGGCAGTGAATCAACGAAGGTTATGGTTCATGATTTAGCCGAAGCAATTTCAAGTGTTGTTAAATTGGTTATTCGTTTTGCACCTTTAGGTATTATGGGCTTAGTCGCTAATACGGTTGCGACCACAGGCTTTGATACCTTAGGTGAGTTTAGACACTTAGTACTGTTACTTTTGGGTTCTATGGTTATTATTGCTTTAGTGGTTAACCCGCTGATTGTTTATTTTATTACGCGTAAAAACCCTTATCCGCTAGTCTTTACTTGCTTAAAAGAATCCGGCATTACCGCTTTCTTTACGCGTAGCTCTGCAGCAAATATTCCGGTTAACATGGAACTGTGTGAAAAACTTGATTTACATGAAGATACCTATTCGGTTTCTATTCCTTTAGGTGCCACCATTAATATGGCTGGTGCGGCGATCACCATTACGGTATTAACGCTGGCTGCGGCCAATACTTTAAATATTGAAGTTGACTTTGCAACTGCTATTTTATTGAGTGTCATCGCCTCAGTATCAGCTTGTGGTGCCTCTGGTGTTGCAGGTGGTTCATTGTTACTTATTCCATTAGCCTGTGGTTTATTCGGTATAGACAGTGATATTGCTATGCAAGTAGTCGCGATAGGTTTTATTATTGGTGTTATTCAAGACTCTGCCGAAACAGCCTTAAATAGCTCTACCGATGTTATTTTCACCGCAGCCGCTTCGCATCACATCACTAAAAATCTAGAATAAATGAAGTCTTCGTTAACCACCTCATATAGAGGTGGTTGATTTTAGACCCTGAAGCTAATTAAGGGTGATAGCTTTTTTGCCACTTTATAGCCCTGCAACAAAGCTATACTTTCACTTTAATATTCAGCAACAGAGCTATACCGCCACTTTAGTATTCAGCAACTAAGCTATATGGTCACGTTTTAGCCAGAGTAAAGTGCAGCCTTTAAATAATGGCTCAGGTCAATTATTCCCCGTTTTTAATCAGCACTTTTTAAATCACTGAATTAGGAGCATAATAGCGAAAAATCTTCTTCAAAAATTAGTGAATTAATATTATGCCTACCGAAAATGCCTTAAAAGCACGCAGTAATGCTAGCTGTGAATTATGTACGTCAACTGAACAATTAGCGGTGTTTCCTGTGCCACCAACCAGCGACTTAAGTGCTCAGCAATGTGTATATCTATGTGCTACATGCACAGCACAAATTAATGGTGACACTGCAATGGATGTAAGTCACTGGCGCTGTTTGAACGACAGTATGTGGAATCAAGAACCTGCTGTGCAAGTTATGTCGTATCGCTTGCTTCATAAACTGTCAGCAGAGAGTTGGGCACAAGACGCTTTAGAAATGATTTACATGGAAGATGATGTTAAAACTTGGGCTGAGCAAGGCATTGCCGCTGCTGAGCGAGAGGGGCCAACAAGAGACAGTAATGGCACTGATTTACAAGATGGCGACGATGTTACCTTGATTAAAGATTTAAAAGTTAAAGGCGCTAACTTTACGGCTAAGCAGGGCACTATGGTGCGTGGCATTACCTTAACGGATAATCCTGAGCATATTGAAGGAAAAGTTAACGGTACACGTATTGTTTTAGTCTCGGCGTATCTGAAAAAAGCTTAAGCAAAACTTGCTGTTTATAATCGCCTTAAAAAGCTATGTAAAGTCAAAAAAAGCATCAAAGTAAGTCAGTAAAGCCCCAACATTGCGGTTTTACTGTCTTACTCATATCGTTTATAACCAACGTCTTACTTTTAGCTGATAATCACGGTATTGTTGACCAAATATTTTTGTTAACATTTTTTCTTCGGGGATTATTTGAAAACGTGTCATGTAGCCAATAAATATTAAAATAATAGGTAAAGATGCTAAATGTTGTAAGTAATAAGCGAGCGAGATCAGTGAAATCAGCATGGCTAAATACATTGGATTTCTTGAAAATGAATATATACCAGAACTTACCACGGTTGAGCTTGTTTCTGGTTTAGTGGGGTTAACAGTTGTTTTGTGTTTTTTAAAACTGACTATTGCACAAAGGCCCACAACTATCGCGATAAATAACAGCGCGAGGGCAACTGGCACATGAGCCGGCCAGCTCAAGGTGAGATCGGGTGATATTTTATAAAAAATCATCATTAATAACACGGCTATTAATATCTGCACAACGGGTATTACTTTTAACTCCATGATTTACCTTAAGCTTAAAAAGTTTATTGGCTGTTATTTTAGCAGGTATTAGTGGTTATTAAGCACACTATTCGATAAGTTTATTTTTAGGTGTTATTGACGTAGTCAGATAATATCGCCATTGTTCATTTGTATACTCGTTATGTTTATTTAGCTTTCTTCCTGTTAAATTTTCAATATAGTACCGATAAAGGATTTATGAAATGTCAGTCCCCATCGCTTATTTTGCCGTTATTCTTATCTGGTCAACAACACCACTAGCGATAGTGTGGAGCAGTGAAACTATTCATCCAACCTTAGCGGTTTTGTTGCGGATGCTGATTGCGGTTGTACCTGGCTGGTTAATACTGAAGGCTTTTCGTATTGAGCTTCCTTGGCATAAAAGTGCGCTTAAACTTTATAGTTTTTCAGCGATAGGTATTTTTGGCGGGATGTTATTTGCGTATTTAGCCGCTGGCTACATTTCTTCTGGGCTGATGTCGTTAATGTTCGGCTTGGCACCTATTTTATCTGGGGTACTAAGTCAGCGCATTTTGGCTGAGTCTGCATTATCACCAGCAAAAAAAATAGCATTGGCGATCGCTATTTGCGGCTTAGCTACGGTATGTTTTGATAAAATATCACTTAAAGATGATGGATATATTGGCATTATCGCGGTATTGATTGCTGTTTCATTTTTTAGTTTAAGTGGTGTATTGGTAAAAAGTGTTGAAGTTGCTATAAACCCTATGGCAACAACCCTAGGTTCACTATTATTAAGTCTGCCTTTATTTATCTTAGTTTGGCTTATTTTCGATGGCAATATTGCGCATCAAACATGGAGTAACAAATCAATATTAAGTGTCGTTTATCTTGGTGTTATTGGCTCTTTAGTGGGCTTTATTGCTTATTTCTATATATTACAACGCCTAAAAGCGAGTACGGTGGCATTGATCACTATGATCACCCCAGTGATTGCCATTTCACTGGGGTTACTATTAAATAATGAAACAATTAATATTAATTTAATCGTTGGCGCATTAGCTATCATTGCTGGTTTAGCTATTTATCAATGGGGCGATTTAGTGATTAAACACCATCGTAATAAATATGCTCACTGATGAAAAAGTAACCATAGGATTTCGACAAGCCCAGCAGAGTGATATAGGCTATTTATTACAATTAAGAAAAGCCTCAATGGGTGAACATCTTATTGCCGCAGGTTTGGATTTATCTGATCAGCAACACCTTGCACGAGTGAATGAATTTTTTGCAGATTCAACTATTATCTTGATGAACAATGCCCCGATAGGCTTAATAAAAATAGCAGTTTTAGCGGATAAGTTACACATCAGGCAGCTACAAATCATACCAATACATCAAGGAAAAGGAATTGGTGGTAAGGTTTTAGCCTTAATTAAAAGAAAAGCAAAAGAGTTAAAACTACCAATAACATTAAATGTTTTGTTAGCAAATCCGGTTATTTCTTTATATTTACGCCATGGTTTTGTTGTCACTGGCCAGAATGAAGTTGAATATCAAATGTGCTGGTTACAATAAAATAAGGCCAGTAATTAACAAATCACTGACCTTATGTTCAGGATGAACGGTATGTCACGATGCCACGGATGGCAAGGAGTGACGATGTTCAGGATGAACGATCAAACTTAATAGATTTTACCACTCGCTCGAACGGTGTTTACATCAATACGTGTTGGGGTAATACTGCCATCAACTAGTCCTTGCGTAGCGACTGATAACGACTCAATAACCTGATACATCGACGCTAAGTCTAGGCTGCTAATATCATCAGACGTTTTATGATAATGCTGGTCTTTATCAAGTTGGGTACTACTAAAACTGTGAGCTGGAACACCTAAACGCGCAAGTGTTGCATTGTCTGAACGATAAAATAAACCCTGTTCAGGGTAAGGGTCTTGGTAAATCTCACTGTTTTTAGCCGCTAAGCTGACGTTAAGTAATTCACCTAAATTTGAACGCTCCATTCCTGTCATCCAAACTGAACCAGCGCCAAACTTTGAAGGTTTACCTATCATCTCAATGTTTATCATTGCCACAACGTTGTTAGGATCTAATTGTTGTGAAAAATATTTAGAGCCAAAGCCACCAATTTCTTCGGCGGTAAAAGCACTAAACATTAAGGTTCTTTTGTTCTCACCTTGATGGGCATAGTGTTGTGCCAGATTAATAACAGCAGAGGTGCCCGACGCATCGTCATCAGCACCATTAAAAACCTCTTTACCATCAGCCGTTACACCTAAATGATCATAGTGTGATGAATATAAAACCACTTCTTTTGCTGTCGCTGGATTTTTATCTTTACCCGGTAGTATCGCAACAATATTGGTTAAGGTTTTTTCAGTTATCGAAGTACTCGCGTTAACGTCTACCGTGGTAATTTCATTATCATCGGCTAAAACCATAACAATAGCCCCTTGGTGCTCAAGGTTAAGCTTAGTTAAGCCTCGTTGAAAGTAACCTCGGTAACCGGCAAAGGTTTTAGCGTGAGCGCTATGGATAATAACCAGATGCTGGCCACCGTCATTATTCATTTTACCAAGGGCCGCGCGCATATCATCCGCTTCAGCAATAATATGGGTGTTAACATTTTCAAGGCTCTGCCATGAAAGCGTGGCCATAGTACTTGCCATGCCTAAGTTAGCGTCAGCAATAGTCTTACCATTTAAGGTCACCGTTAATGCTGTTGGCATAATACTGGTTACATTAAATGTTTGTTTGAAATCTTTATTGCCTACCATTGGGCTTAGTCCAATTTCGGTAAACCTTTGGCTAATATAATCACCCGCTTGGTCAATACCAACAGAGAAGCTGGCTCGGCCTTTTAAATCGTCACTTGCGAGATAAGTAATATCTTTAATAACTTGTTCCGATGACATTTCAGCAATTTTGGCTTTAGGTGCTTCAGGCTCACTGCATGCAGAAAGGAGTGTAATGCCAGTAAAAAGAGCTAAAGTTAAGCGGCTTTTAGTAAGGTGACTTTTCATGCTTATTATTTCCCTATCCATGTTGGTATTAATTATTGTAATTTTGTTGTCTCAATTAACAGTGTTTCATCACCGGCAGTTAACCATAATTGGCCATCTTGGATACTGCACTGAAAGTCCATAGAGCGACTAGCAAGTTTTGCTAATGCATCACAGGTTTCTTGGCTAATGAGCTCAATGGAAAGTTTATTGAGTAGACGTAATTTGTTTTGCGACTGTTTCCACCAGGTTTCAGCACTGCTGCCATAAGCATAAAGAATCACTTTTTGGGCACGATTACAGGCTTTTTTGAGACGTTTTTCATCCAGTTGCCCAAGCTCTATCCATAGCTCAATAACTTCAGAGTAATTAATTTGCCACAGAGCCGCTTCTTCTTCGTCACTCACACCTTTACCAAACTGCAAATGTTCATTTGCATTTAAAATAAAAGCTAACAAGCGCACCATCATACGAATATCTGTTTCTGAAGGATGTTGGGCGATGGTTAAATTGAGGGTATCGTAGTAATTTCTGTCCATATCTGACAGTTGTATACTGGCTTTATTTATTGTTGCTTTTAGTGCCATGATTATCCGTAAAGTAAGAAATGCTAATTAAGCTTATAATACTCGTATAACATCAAGGAATACAGCAGGTAAGTGCTTTTATTCGACCAACCACTCTAATTCATCAATGACTTTTCTGGCTTCAGCAATCGTACAATCAGTGCGAGCCATCAATTGGTTAACAGTAATGTCTGACTTTAATTTAGCAATACGCATAAGTTCATCGTGACTAAGTGCCTGCCTTTGACTCATTAAGTAATTAACTAGCCACTGCCAACTCGGCTCTTCTGAGTCTTGTATAAAAGCGACAACGTGTTCTAGTTGTTCAAAGCTAGCTTTGAGCTGCCAATTGCGTGAACGGCCAATTCTATAAAGTTCACAGCCACTAGCTCTTATTCCTGCTTTTAACGCATAAGCTTTTATTACTTTTCTAAGCAATGAGGGCAGATTAATGACAGGTATATGATTTGGCGATGTTTTCATAAGGAGCGAGTAACGTTAACAGAGAATAAAAAAACCAGCAAAATGCTGGTTTCAGTTTACTAATAATAGTTGATTACCATTTTTTCTTCGGTTGAAATAATAAGTCTAAATCATCTTCTTGATCTTTGGCTTTTTTCGCCGCATCTTTAGCATTAGTGCTTTTAAGTGCATCGGTTATTTCTTCAAGTTGGATCTCAACCTCAGCTTTTTTACTGACGGTATATTCTGTTTGCGAAGGATGAGCGGACAATGTTTGCAAAGCTTTCTCAAAATATTGGCGCGCTGAACCTAACATTTCTTTTTGGTAAGCCATATTGCCACGTTTTAGCAGGCTTTCAACACCAATCTGTAGTTGCATAGCATCAAGCTTTTTATCTTCATGGGTAAATGTTTGTGCGTCTAAAGCTCCTTTTACTTGCTCTGACTTAAGTGTAGCTCGTAATTTTTTAATACATTGCAAAATACTGACGAGTTGTTGTTCATTATCAGGGAGAAGGAATGGCTCCTCTTGTCCTGAAGTTGAAGCCGCAAGTTCTTGAGACGCCTTTAATCTTGCCTCAATTTCATTCACTTTACCTTTAATTTGTTTTGAATCAGGTAAAATTGATCTCATCGCTTTTGCTGCGGTTAAACTGCGTCGATTAAGAATGTTGACGATGCCAGGATTACTGGGCAGGTTAGCAAGATGTAGAATAAGGTCTTCACTTTCATCTATAATTGCTTTTTGCTTAGCCGCTTTTGTGCGTTTGTCTTTTTCTTGTTTTTCTTTGTGCTGTTGAATTGCGCCAACACTCACAACTATAATGATTAATGCGATAATTAAAGCAATGATAATGCCCATAATGTTAACTACTCGTCTGTTAAAATAGAAATATCTTTTATGCAGTCTACAAAAAATGGACACATTAGCATAGCCTTATATCAACCTTTTATCTCTGATACTAATGAAGGCTATTTATATAACTTTTTATTTTGAATAAAAAACTTCATTTTTTCCTATAAAAGCCATTTTTAACTTAGTTATGTGGTTTTTGTTGTAATAATCCTACATTTTTAAATTAAATCTCGTATATAAGCAGAATAATGAAAATTAATATGGAATAAGTCTTCATTTAAGTATATATTTTTTGCATAAGCAATCAGCATAAAAAATTTTGAAGTATAATTATGAAACTGCAACAACTGCGCTATATTGTTGAAGTACTCAACAATAATTTAAATGTCTCTGCAACAGCAGAAAGTTTATTCACCTCTCAACCGGGCATAAGCAAGCAAGTTCGCATGCTAGAAGATGAACTCGGTATTCAAATATTCGGCCGCAGTGGCAAACATTTAACGCATGTTACTGCCCCTGGCAATGAAGTTATTAATATTGCCACAGAAATTCTCTCCAAAGTTGAAGCGATTAAAGCGGTTGCGCGTGAGCATACTCAACCCGATGAAGGTAAATTACGTATATCAACCACGCATACCCAAGCGCGATATGCATTGCCTGAAGTGATCAAAGGCTTTATGAAAAAGTATTCAAAAGTTTCTTTGCAAATGTCTCAGGGAACGCCAGCGCAAATTAGTGATGCCGCAGGCAAAGGTGACGCAGATTTTGCCATTGCGACGGAATCATTACACTTATATAACGATTTAGTGATGTTACCTTGTTATCACTGGAATCGCAGTATAATAGTGCGACCCGATCATCCCTTAGCTAAAAAACAAGGCATTACTATTGAAGACTTAGCCAAGTATTCATTAGTGACTTATGTGTTCGGTTTTACTGGACGTTCAGAGCTTGATATTGCTTTTAATAGTCTTGGAGTAGAGCCTAAAATTGCTTTTACTGCCACCGATGCTGATGTAATTAAAACATATGTGCGTTTAGGTGTTGGCGTTGGTGTAATTGCTACTATGGCTATCGACCCTAGAATTGATAGTGATTTAGTGGCTATTGATGCCAGTCATTTATTTAATTCAAGTACCACTAAAATAGGCTTTAGACGCGGTACTTTCTTACGTGGTTACATGTTTGATTTTATTGAGCGTTTTGCTCCTCATTTAAATCGTGATTTAGTCACTAAAGCTGTTCTATTGAAAAATAATGCTGAAATAGATGAGATGTTTGCAAATATTAAATTGCCTGTTCGTTAAAGCAACTGCGATATAAATCAATAACCACATAAAAGCGACTGATATCAGTCGCTTTTTTATGTTCAGGATGAACGGTATGTCGTGATGCCATGGATGGCAAGGAACGACGAATGTTCAGGATGAACGGTATGTCGTGATGCCAATTATGTAAAGTATGGCAAGGAACAACGAATGTTCAGGATGGCCTTTCTCAGACATCCTGTATTTCAAAGCATAAGTGTTTCGCTGCACGGCGATAGCAAGGAACGACAAATGTTCAGCCATTAACCCTTTGTCCGTTGCAGCTTTGGGATTAAAAACGTCTTAACATTCAGTTATGTTGACCGCTAAGCCGCCACGAGAAGTTTCTTTATATTTGGTTTTCATATCGTTGCCGGTTTCCCACATGGTTTTAATCACTTTATCCAGCGGGACTTTTTGATTACCGGTGCCGCGCAAAGCTAAACGCGATGCGTTGATCGCTTTTACCGAGCCCATAGCGTTACGTTCGATACAAGGAACTTGAACTAAGCCACCAACAGGATCACAGGTTAACCCTAAATTGTGCTCCATACCGATTTCTGCCGCGTTTTCTACTTTACTTGGCGAACCACCCATAATTTCAGTTAATGCGCCAGCTGCCATAGAACAAGCTACGCCAACCTCACCTTGACAGCCCACTTCAGCACCAGAAATTGACGCGTTAGTTTTATATAAAATACCAATGGCTGCGGCAGTTAATAAATAGCGTACACAGGTATCTTCATCAACAGGTCTAACAAACTTATCGTAGTAGCACAATACGGCAGGTATAATACCGGCTGCACCATTGGTTGGCGCCGTTACAACACGACTACCTGCGGCATTTTCTTCATTAACTGCAAGAGCAAATAAGTTAACCCAGTCCATCGCTATAAGCGGATCGTTGTTATTTTCAACTGATAATGCTTTATAAAGGGCAGGGGCTCTGCGCGCAACTTTTAAGCCACCGGGTAAAATACCTTCGGTTTTAATACCACGGTCAACACAATCTTTCATTGCTTGCCAGATATTAACTAGTTTAGCCCTAACAGTGGCTTCATCGGCTAAGCACTTCTCATTATTCATCATGATGGTACTGATCCTGAGATTTTTCTCATTAGCTTCGTTGATAAGCTCAGTCGCTGATGAGAAATAATGAGGACGTTTGATATTGTTGTGCAGAGATAATGCTTTATCTTTTTCTTTTTCAAAGTCGCGGGCGTTAACAATAAAACCGCCACCGATTGAATAATATGTTTGCTCTAGTAATAACGTACTTTCTTTTCCTGGGATATCTTCAAAGGCAAAAATAGTCATGGCATTTGAATGAGCAGGTAACGTTTTACGGCGATGATAAATAATTGCATCATTTTTAGGGAATGATACTAAGTGCTCGCCATTAAGCGAAATTTTTTGGCTAGCCACTACGGCTTCTAGAATTGAATCAATAGCGTCGACGGCAATCGTATCTGGATTTTCGCCAGACAGACCTAAAATTACCGCTTTGCCGGTACCATGGCCAATACCTGTTTGCCCTAACGAACCAAAAAGTTCACATTTCACCCGTGTTGTTTGGGTTAATTTATGCTCATCTTTAAGTTGTTCAACAAACAATTTCGCTGCTTTCATTGGACCTACAGTGTGAGAACTTGACGGGCCAATGCCAATAGAAAACATATCAAATACACTAATCATACTAAAACCTGAATTTATTTTGATAAAATTATCAAAAGATGGAATTATCTTCGGTAATTGTAACTGAAAGCTACCATCATGAAAAACAATAATAGTTTAATTATAGTTGATATTAACTAAAAACTTAAAGGTTCAAGATAATTGAATTGCCAAATCTTTCAGCATTACCGCGGTTGCGCCCCATATATTATGGTGCTCGAAAGGCATAAAGTGAATTGAAAAGGGTTTGCGATGACGCTCAATGGTCACCATGTAGTGATTATTAAAATCTAGAAAATGTTGTAATGGCACCTGAAATATTTCAGCAACTTCATTTTTATCGATCACATAATTTTGTTTTTTATCAATAAAAGCAATGATGGGCGTAACCACATAACCACTGATTGTTTCATAAGGAAGTAATTGGCCAACAATATTAATGTTGTTACTATTTAAACCAATCTCTTCTTCAGCTTCTCTTATGGCGGTGCTAATAAAGCTTGTATCAAAGTCTTCCATTTTTCCACCGGGAAAACTGATTTGCCCAGGATGATGTTTTAAATGACTAGCACGTTTTGTTAACACAACAGAGAGTTGTTTATTCTCTTCTATTAGCGCGATTAACACGGCTGCAGGTTTTAGTGCGCCAAGGTGCTGGTATTGATGGAGGGAAACATCAAGTGTTGAAAATTGAAAGTTTTGTAAAAAATCATGCTTGTTCATTATAAATCCATCAATGGCGAAAGCCAAAACTACAATAAGTTAAAGCGCTGATAACACAGGTAATATTTTGTTTACTTTATCAAAGGTTTCTTGATATTCAGCGTCAACTTTTGAATCAGCTACTACGCCACCACCGGCCCAGCAATAAATGATACTCGCTTTGGTCGCGTTATTTTTTTCGCACAGTAGGGTACGTATAGTAATGCTAGTGTCCATATTGCCACAAGCAGAAATATAACCAATAGAACCACAATAAATACTTCGCTGATGAGGCTCTAATTCATCAATTATTTCCATGGCTCTTATTTTTGGAGCGCCAGTAATTGAACCGCCAGGAAATGAAGCCGCTAATAAATCAGTCGCTTGATAAGGTTGTGCTAACTCACCTTCAACGGTGCTGACTAAGTGATGAACGGCAGGAAAACTTTCAATATTAAACAACTTAGGAACTTTTACCGAGCCAGCAATACAGACTTTACTGATATCATTTCTCAGTAAATCAACAATCATTAAGTTTTCGGCACGGTCTTTTTCTGAGTGCTGTAAATCAACTGAGTTTTGTTGGTCTATGACGGCATCATCACTTCGTGGTTTAGTGCCTTTTATCGGCTTACTTTGTACTTTACGGCCTGATTTTTGTAAAAATCGTTCAGGAGAAATACTGAGAATACTGGCTTTTTCAAAACGTAAAAAAGCAGAAAACGGTGCTTTATTTTTATCACGTAACGCGCAATAAGCTTCGAATTCATCACCTTGATACTGAGCACTAAAGCGTTGTGCTAAATTAATTTGGTAGCAATCTCCAGACAATAAGTAGTCTTGTATGCGCTTAAATTTTTCATCATAACGCGCTTTACTCATATTCGACTGCCAGTCGGTCATTAATGAAAACTTTTCTTTTACTTGTGTGGCTTTCTTTATCAAAGCTAACTGCTGATTTATTGCTTTTGTTAGGCTTTCTCGTTGTGGTTGTGGGCAAACCAACCAAAACTGTTGAGCTTGGTGATCAAAGATTAATGCCTGAAAATAAAGCCCTATCGACATGTCGGCTAAATCTATATCTTGCGTTGTTTGATGAGGCAAGTTCTCAAAACGTCTGCCTAAATCGTAAGAAAAGTAACCGACACTGCCGCCATTAAAAGGTAAGTGGCTGGTGGCAACGGTTATGTTGTTGAAGCATTGTTGTTGAATTTCTTTTAACAGCGTTAATGGATTTTGATGACTGATTTGCTTTTTGTCTTCTTTTAACCAGCGTACTTCAGTTTGATCGCCGCGAGTAGTTAGCGTAATTTCGGGTTGCCAAACCAGAATATCAAAGTTGCTATCAACGTGGGCAGGTGACTGTTGTTCACCACAAGAGTCAAGCCACATCGCCCAAGGTTGATGACTAAAAGCTGAAAATAAAGCTTTTACATCGATAGATTTTTCTACAGTAAAATGCTGGGCAGAAATAGTGAACATGACAGGTTTTACTCGATAATATTGTGGAAGCTCGTTAACAAGAAGGGTATGATATCTGCAAATTTATAACTTTCAACCATTTTCAGCTTCCCTAGTTTATCTATAATTTCAGGTAAGTAAGTAAATGCCGTTGAACTACATCTGTCGATCTGCATAAAAAGAGACCCTCATGACTATCATTAAACAACAAGATTTAATTGAAAGTATTGCCGATGCATTACAGTACATTTCTTATTATCACCCTTTAGACTTTATTCAAGCGCTTGAAAAAGCCTATCATAAAGAAGAAAGTAGCGCAGCTAAAGACGCTATTGCTCAGATCTTAATTAATTCTAGAATGTCAGCCCATGGCCAGCGTCCTATTTGTCAAGATACCGGCATAGTGACTTGCTTTGTTAAAGTGGGTATGGATGTTCAGTGGGACAAAACTGACTTAACAGTTCAGCAAATGGTTGATGAAGGTACTCGCAGAGCTTACTTAAATCCAGACAACCCATTGCGCGCTTCTATTGTAAAAGACCCCGCTGGCGCGCGTATTAATACTAAAGATAATACACCATCTGTTGTTCATATCGATATGGTTGCCGGTGGTGGCGTCGATATCATGATCGCAGCGAAAGGCGGTGGTAGTGAAAACAAATCTAAAATGGTGATGTTAAATCCTAGTGATTCAATCGCTGACTGGGTAGTTAAAACACTACCATCAATGGGCGCAGGTTGGTGTCCACCGGGAATGTTAGGCATAGGTATCGGCGGAACAGCAGAAAAAGCAGGGGTACTTGCCAAAGAAAGTTTAATGGAACCGGTAGATATTCAAGACCTTATTGACCGTGGTGCTGAAACAGCCGAAGAAAAGCTGCGTCTAGAAATTTTCGAGCGTGTTAATAAATTAGGTATTGGCGCACAAGGTCTTGGCGGTTTAACGACGGTTGTAGACATTAAAATTATGTCAGCACCAACCCACGCTGCATCAAAACCTGTGGTGATGATACCCAATTGTGCGGCAACGCGTCATGTTCATTTTCACTTAGATGGTTCTGGTCCGGCTAACTTAACACCACCAAAATTAGAAGATTGGCCAGAAATAACTTGGGAAGTCGGTGAAAACGTACGTCGTGTTAATGTTGATACCTTGAAAAAATCTGATATCAGTAGCTGGAAAACCGGTGAAACTGTATTATTGAGCGGGACTATCTTAACCGGACGTGATGCTGCTCATAAACGTATTCAAGATATGCTAGCCAAGGGCGAAAAGTTACCAGTAGACTTTACTGACAAGTTTATTTACTACGTAGGTCCTGTCGATGCTATTGGCGATGAAGCAGTTGGCCCAGCTGGCCCAACGACAGCAACACGCATGGATAAATTTACAGAAATGATGCTCTCTGAAACAGGGTTACTTGGCACTATCGGCAAGGCTGAACGTGGTGCCGAGACCGTTGAAACCATCAAAAACCATAAGTCAGTTTATCTAATGGCCGTCGGTGGTGCTGCATACTTAGTATCAAAAGCTATTAAAAAAGCAAGAGTTGTTGCTTTTGAAGATATGGGGATGGAAGCTATTTACGAATTCGAAGTTGAAGATATGCCAGTCACTGTAGCTGTTGATAGCCAAGGAGAGTCGGCTCATGTCACGGGTCCTGCTATTTGGAAAGCTAAGATTGAAGTGCAAGATGCCAAATCAAAAAATTAATTGATGCTTGTGTAAGCAAATAATTTTAAAACAAGCGCCTTAGGGCGCTTTTTTATTGACGATAATAAGTTGAAAATTTTGTCTATACTAAAAGAACATTAATAAAATTAAGTTTTGAAAACATTAACTATGACTAACACTAACCTGCGCACTGTTACTATTATTTATTATATTGAAGATTCACTTGAGTTAATGCACTTTGTTGGACAATTTGCAGAAAATGCCAGTGGGCGGGTCATTATTCCGGAAAAATTTAAAGAAGATAAATCGATTGTTGCTGTGTGTGATGGAGAAATAACCATTCTTAATAAAGTTGGCGATCGCATTCATCTTATCAATGATTATTAAATATGGACTTGTTAATGAACAAGCTTAGAATAAACTTAACCTGAGTATATTTCTATGGTTTAATACTGATAATATTTACAGTGTTACTGATGTGACTTTATGCCTATCGATGAACTCCTTGTTTTTTTAGAGAAAATCCCTACCGAAATTTTTATGCTGTTTAGCGTTATTCTATTGGTATTGTGTTTTTTAATCAGTTTTATAGTATTTTTTAAAATAAAAAAAATGTCACTACAGTTGTCTTTGCAACATGAAAAGTTACAGCTATTGTTTGAAAAATTAACCGTTGATAGTGAAGTCTCAAATAAATATCAACAGCAACAACAGCAGCAAACTAGCTTTAATCATCAACAATTGGCAAACCAACAAGTTGAGTTAAAGACTTATTTTGAACAACAAATCTCTGACTTTAAAATTAAGCTGTTGTATCAACATGCTGAGCAAGGTGAGAAGCAGTCATCGAGTTTACATGCAAGTAGTGAAAAGTTACACCGCGCATTACACGAGCACCAAGTCGTTTTTAATCAGAATCAGCTAAAATCGGTTGATCAACTTGTTGAACACCTAAATCGAGTGACGCACATTAGCCGCGAAGAGTTAACGAAGTCATTGCAAGCATCGAGTGAGCAAATGGCTAAACGTATTGATGGATTAACCGTCTCTACCGATAACCGCTTGAAAGAAATTAGCGGGCAAGTAGAGAAACGTTTAGCGGAAGGGTTTGAGAAAACAACAAAAACCTTTAATGATATTTTGCAACGCCTTGCCTTGATTGATGACGCGCAAAAGAAGATAACGGAACTTTCCTCAAACGTCGTCAGCTTACAAGAAGTATTAAGTGATAAGCGTTCGCGGGGGGCTTTTGGCGAAGTTCAGCTTAACAGTTTAATTCGCAACGTGATCCCCGAGCAAAATTTTTCTTTACAGCACACTTTATCAAATGGAAAAATTGCTGATTGTATTTTATTTTTACCTGAGCCAACCGGTAATGTCGTTATTGACTCCAAGTTCCCTTTAGAAAACTATAAGAAAATGCTGGATAACCAATTAGGGGAACATGACCGAAAATCGGCAGAGCGTCAGTTTAAACTCGACATAAAAAAACATATTAACGATATTAGTTCTAAATACTTAATTGAAAAAGAAACCGCCGACGGCGCTATAATGTTTATTCCTGCAGAAGCTATCTTTGCTGAAATTCATGCACATCAAGGTGACTTAGTTGATTACGCCAATAAAAAACGAGTATGGCTGGCATCGCCAACCACGTTAATGGCTATATTAACAACGTCACGCTCGGTACTAAAAGATGAAGCAACCCGTAAGCAAATACATGTTATTCAAGCGCATCTCTCACACTTATCTCAGGACTTTAGTCGTTTTAAATCTCGTTTTGCCAATTTAGCAAAGCACATAGACCAAGCGGCGAGTGACGTAAAACAAATCCATACCTCTGCAGATAAAATATCGTCACGCTTTGATAAAATTGAACAGGTTGAGTTGAAAAATGAAAGTGATGAAAAGCCCACTGGTACAGACAGTAAAATAGATAATGAGCAAGCTCTACCTGTTGTTTAACCTGATTGCTTCTCTACCCTTTAGCGATAACTTAATCTAAGGAGTTAATCTTGTTGCAAAGAATTAAAGGACTAAAAACTCTGTTTATTAGTTTAGGCACAGTTGCCTTAGTTTATTTTTTGATGATGAAAAGCCAAGCTTTTTGGCTAAAGCAAGTAGTGATTGTCGAACAATTATTAGTGGTGTTCTTGGCTGTTGTGATCGTCTTTGCCAGTTATTTTAATCGTAGCAGGTTAGCCTACTTATCATTATTGTGGCTTTTATATTACGCCAGTATTACTTTTTCACCGCCTTGGTCAACTTGGTTACTGCAGCAGGGTGATTGGTTAACGTTATTTGGCTGTAGTGTTTTACTTTTATTGTCTTTGATAAAAGACCGTGGCGTTATCTCAATTCATGGTCTTTATCGATTAGTCGCTATCGCCTTAGTGGCTATCATTAGTTATGCTTGGTTAACGATGAGTGAGCCAATTATTATTTTTGTACAAACCTTTCCCCATATTGCAGGCTTTAGTAAGGTTATTCGTTTAGAGTTACCACTAGCTTTATGCACTATGGTTATTGTTTGGCGAGCAGTGATTAAAGCGGATTTAGTGACTTCAGCGGTTGCGCTTTCTTTACTGTTTTGGCTATGTTATCAATATCAATTAATTGAGCTACCGCTAAGTTTAACGCTGGCATTACTCAGTTTGTATTTCGTGTTAGTCATTGTTGTCGACGCTTATTTTCTTGCCTATCGAGATGACTTAACGGGCTTACCATCGCGTCGGGCGCTCAATCAGTTAGCCTTATCACTTGGACGAAACTACACCCTTGCTATGCTAGACATTGATCATTTTAAAAAGTTTAATGATACCTATGGCCATGATATTGGCGACCAAGTATTAAAACTAGTGGCAAAAAAAATTGGCAACGTTAAAGGGGGAGGGAAAGCATTTCGCTATGGCGGAGAAGAGTTTACCATCGTATTTACTGGTAAAACTATTGAGCAAGCCTTAACTGAGTTAGAAGCGGTACGTCAAGCTATTGAAACCTATAAAATTGTCATTCGTCAGCCACAAAGAAAAACAAAACAACAACGAAACGCTAAAAAAGTAAGCAAAAATAGTGAGTTTAAAACGGTCAATGTCACTATTTCAATTGGCGTTGCAGTACGGGAAAGTAAACAAAGCTTTGAACAAGCGTTAAAGTGCGCGGATCAAGCGTTATACAAAGCTAAGAACAAAGGGCGAAACAACGTTAGTGTTTAAAGCGGGCTAAATATGATGATTGTTTGCAAGTATAAGACTGGACCAGCAAAAATCATCGTTCACAAGCAAGGTGAACCACGCTCATGCAAAGCATCATTATTGAGCAAGCCTTGCATTGTTTATTGACGTTAACGTGACCCGTGATATTATTAATCGCCACCGAGCACAAAGTACCGGCTCCCCTGAACTTGCTTCAGGGGCTGATGTTAAAAGGCTGTAATAATGCTGGGTAAGCCAGTTATTAACGCTTAATTTAATATCGCAACGTTAACAAAAACCACACTTAACAATAGTGGGCAGACAAAACGAAGGTAATTTCCCCAAATGGGTAGCCACTTCCTGCCTTCTTGTAGCGCTTTATCACGTAATTTATTACCTCTATTCCATAACCAACCGACCACAATAAAGTAGAATAAACAACTTAATGGCTGCAATATGGTTGTTAATGCTCGAATCACTAAACCAAATAATTCGTCAAAAAAAGCAATTAACAACATGCTGGCACAAAGCACCACGAAGGAGACTAGCCATGTCGCTTTTGAACGAGTAAAGCTTTTGTCTTCCATTAAATAAGAGACAGGTACTTCAGTTGAAGAAATAGTTGAAGTTAATGCCGCAATGGATAACAACAAGAAGAAACAGCTTGAGACAATCAAGCCGACATTACCCATTGAATTGAACAGCTCAGGTAATATCTTAAAGATTAACTGTCCTTCACCAATCAACTCGTTATTACTGAAAACTTCAACTCCGGCTTCTTGAGCAACAAAAAGTGCCGGTATGATTAACAGACCGGCCATAAAAGCGATAAAAGTATCAAGTGCGGTGATAGAGATGGCTAATTTACCGATATCTTTACCTTTTTGCATGTACGAGCCGTACACCATCATACCGCCTACGCCAATAGACAATGAAAAGAAGGCTTGTCCCATTGCTGATATGATGAGTTTAGGGTTAGTCACCTGTGAAAAGTCAGGAATTAAATATAACGCTAAGCCTTTTTCTGCACCGGGTTGGCGTAAAATATAAATGATTAAACCAATTAGCATCACTAACAATAACGGCATTAAACGCCCTGACCATTTTTCAATACCGGCATTAACGCCCTGATGTATAATGGCGGCGCCGAGTAAGATAAAAAGTGGCGTAAATAATAAATTACGTTCGGTGCTTGATGTGGCTAACCACTGTGAAATATTAGTTAGGCCTAACAGCTCAGTAAATGCTGATAGAGCATGCGCTAACATCCAACCAGCGACGATAGTGTAAAAGCTTAACATCATTATAGCGCCACATAGGCCTATTATGCCGGCATACTTACCTACATTGGGCCAAGTGTCTTTACAGGCCTCTTTTAATGCGGCTACCGGATTTTTTTGCGCCTGGTTACCAATATATATTTCTGCATACAAAGCGGGGAGGGCGAGTAAAAGTGTCACGAGTAAATAGACGAATAAAAAAGCACCACCGCCATTATTAGCGGCTTGGGTTGGAAATCCCCAAATATTGCCTAAACCAATGGCTGATCCTGCAGCGGCCAAGACAAACCCGATACGGGAATGAAAAGAATCTCTAGTGTGTGTCATATAGTATTGAATGCAAATTATTTTTATTTGGTGATGAGCTTACCGAGTTCAGATCATATAGCAACGGTTTTTTAAAAATTTGTTTCTGATAAAATATAAACACTGTAAACCTAGCAACTAATGGCTGATAAACTTGCTTTCAAAAATATTACCCCTATATAGGTTGAAGTTAAATTAATGTCATTATAAATACGTATGAAAAGTGTGGGTGTTGTTAAAGTTATCAAGATAAGCTTGGACATTATCCCCCGAAGCTACGTTTATTTTAATAAGAACGTTGTAATAACCCGTTTGTCGGCGTTAACACGGTTGAATGTTATTTTGAGAGAACTTTATTTATGAATTCCTATGTGGTGCGTGTCCAAGAACGGCTAAAAAAAATTGACGCTAGCCCGTTTTTTCAATGGTCAATTATTGCCGTTATTATTATGTCAGCATTACTTATTGGCGCAAAAACCCATAACTTGCCCCCGCAAGCATTAAGAATATTGGTTTTTTTAGACAGTGTTATCACGGTATTTTTTGTCATCGAATTATCAATACGTTTTATGGCCTTTCAAGATAAAAAGAATTTCTTCAAAAGTGGTTGGAATATTTTTGATACCTTAATTGTTATTGGTAGTTTAATACCAACAGGTGGCTCAGGTGTCTTATTAGCACGGCTGTTGAGAGTGTTTCGGGTGTTACGTCTAGTTTCTATGGTACCTGAATTACGCCTGCTGATTAATTCGCTGCTCAAAGCTATTCCTCGTATGGGCTATATCGCCTTACTCATGTTTGTTATTTTTTATATTTATGCTGCAGTTGGCAGTATGGTTTTTAATAATATTAATAAAGAGCTTTGGGGCGATGTTTCAATATCGATGTTGACCCTTTTTCGTATAGCCACTTTTGAAGATTGGACCGATGTGATGTATGAAACGATGGCGATTTATCCGCTTAGCTGGATTTTTTACCTGACCTTTATTTTCTTAACGGCTTTTATCTTTTTAAACATGATGGTCGGTACTATTCTAGAAGTTATGGGCAAAGAAAATGAAATTTATCGCGCCGAACAACATGGCGAATCAGGTGAAGGTGGAGAGCCGGCGAGCCGAGCACAAATTGAAAACCTTGAGCGTGAGCTTGCCGAAATTAAGACTTTACTCAAAGAAAAACTCAACCATCGCTGAGATTAATTTTTATAGATAACCGAACACTTGTGGGATTTAATTAAATAAGATGGTATAAAATAAAAATCATATTTAATTCAAGTGTTTTGGTTGTTCTTAATGATTGCTTTCAAGCGAATTTTCTACTTTTTTATCGTTATTATTGTTCAAGCTTCATTTTTTTCGTCTGCGGCGCTTGCCGCTGATCAAAATACCCTGCTCAGTGATGAGCAAAAGATATCACAAGAAATTGAAATTCTTAAAAAAATTGAAGATGATCAGGAAGCGGTTGATTACTCAATTTTATTATTAACGCGCTCAGCTTTAATTCCCAAGCAAATTATTGACATCTTAGATATTCAACAAAAACGTTACTATCAGTTAACCGAGCTTCGATTAGGATTAGCTAGCGCTCAACGAATACAATTAATTGCCACTGAAAATAACTTTAAAAAAATAGCCGCTAATGCTAATAAAATGATCGGTATATATCACTATTTAATTGGTGATTATCCAGAGTCTGTAGCCGCTTCTCAAACCGCATTAAGTTATTATATAAACTCACCTGAGCCGCTTACATTGGCTGGGATATACAATAATATTGCCTTGGCTTATATTAATCTGGGTAATTCCAGTAAAACCTTAGTCAATTTTCAACTAGCCGAAAGCATCTACAATAAATTGGGTACTAAGCAAGATAAAATAGATGTGCGTTATAACATTGCCGGTTTATATTTAACTTTAAAAAGATACGATATCGCGATTGAACTCTATCTCGATGTTATTGCACAGCTTGCTTTTGTCGATGACAAGCTCACCTTAGCTAAAGCCAAGGGAGAATTGGGCACTGTTTATAAATATTCAGGAGAGTATCAGCAATCTCTTAAATTTCTGTCACAGGCAATAGCGTATTTTGAACAATCTAAGAACGACTATTATTTAGCGGCTTTTAGTCATAATATTGCCGGTCTTTATAATATGATGAACCAGCCAATAAATGCAATTAAGTATGCAACACAAGCGATAAACTTGGCTAAAGCTTCAAATCATAACACCGCTTATGCGGGTGGCTTGTATAGTCTAGCGCAAGCAGATTTTTCGTTGGGCTATGTTGAAAAAGCCTATGAAAGCTTACAGCTCTCTGATGAAATAGCTAAAAAATCTGGTCATGAAGAACAAATGACGAATAATATGGCGCTGCTGGCGTTGATTTATTCGGCACAAAACAAGCAAAGTGCGGCCTTTGAAACACATCAAAAATATATTAAAAGAACAAGAAAAATAGCGAACAATCAGCTCAATAGTCAATTGTCAGACTTTGAATCTAACAAATTAAGACAAGAAGTTAGCCAGCTCAAGCAAAATGAGCAACTTCAGGCATTAGAGACAGAGCAAGCCGATCAACAACGTAATTTTAGCTTAGTAGCCGCTTGTTTTATCATTGTTTTGGCCTTATTTATTTTCAACCGAAATGTTGAAAGACGCGCCAAATTAAAGTTATCTGAGCGAGTTAAAAACCGTACTCAAGAGCTAGAGCTTCTAACCAGTGAGTTGGTCAAAGCTAATGCCATTAAAAGTCAATTTCTTGCCAATATGAGCCATGAAATAAGGACCCCTTTAACGTCAATTATTGGCCAAGCAGAGGCAATAATAAATGGTGATGTTGATGAAAGTTACCTGCAAAAAGAAGTTAAAATAATTCACGGTAATAGTTTACATTTATTAGAGCTTATTAATAATATTTTAGATTTAAGTCGCGTTGAGGCCAATAAGTTAGAGTTAGAACTTGTCGAGCAAGACTTACACGTTATTTTGCATGACATTGCTAATATTTTTATTAAATCAGCGACAGTCAAAGGATTACAATTTCAGATAGTACACACCTTGCCAAACAAGTTTATGCTGACCATTGATGGCTTTCGCTTAAAACAAATCTTAATTAACTTATGCTCCAATGCCATTAAATTTACCAGTAAGGGCTCAGTTACTCTTGATATATCGGTCAAAAACGCCGCGTTAACTATTGCGGTTAGCGATACCGGTATTGGTATGAGTGAAACACAATTGCAGGAAGTCTTTAGCAGCTTTACTCAAGGCGACAGCAGCATTAGCCGACGATTTGGTGGATCAGGTTTAGGTCTATGTCTATCAGAGCAATTGGCCAAATTAATGTCAGGAAAAATCACCGTTATCAGTACGCTAAATAAGGGCAGTACTTTTACTTTAGTCTTACCTTGCAAGCAACTCGAATCGATTCAATTAGCCGAGTTTCCTCCCACTAAAATTATCGCCTCTGCATTCACTGCAGATGCTAGTGATATTAAGTTTGAAGGGCAAGTATTACTGGCCGATGACCATGATGATAATCGCCGATTAATCGCTCGTTTATTAACATCGCTAGGCTTAGAGGTATTGTCAGCTAAAAATGGTCGAGAAGCAGTTGAGCTTTGTTTAAAAAACAAACCTAAACTCATTCTTATGGATATACAAATGCCAGAAATGGATGGTATTGAGGCTTTTAAAGTATTGCGACAAAAAGGATGCGCTAGCCCCATAGTCGCATTAACTGCCAATGCCATGTCTCATGAAGTCGACAAATATTTAGCGCTTGGTTTCGATGGACATTTAAAAAAGCCTATTGAGCGAAAATTATTTATTGCGACCATAGCTAAATATTTTGGTGAACAAATGGATGAAAGCGCAGCTGAACAAGCCATTTCAAGCGTAGATATGTCCGATTTAGTGACAGAATTTAAATCGAATTTAGTGTTAGAGCAGCAAGATATCATTCTTCATATTAAAAATAATGAATTAGAGAAGCTTGCTGAATTGGCTCATCGTATTGCTGGCGCCGCACAAATGTTTGGTTTTTCACTGGTTTCAATGAGTGCGATAAAATTAGAAAAACATATTAAAACTGGCTCTTCTCAGCTGATCAGTGAAGCGGCGCAAAACCTACTTAATGAAATAGACCAAGTGCTTTGGTAGGATTATTCCACTTAGTCTTCATCCGCTAACGCTGCTCTTGATATATAAACACTTGGTTTATCGGTTGTTCAAATATATCTGCAATTTTAAAAGCAACTTCTAAAGAGGGAGAGTATTTTCCTTTTTCAATGGCTACTATGGTTTGCCTAGAGACTGAAACGCTATCAGCAAGTTTTTGCTGAGTCATTTCTTGATGTTCAAAGCGCAATTTTCTAATGTTATTGGTAATAACTTTAGCCATATTAATAGCCTCGACGATAAGAAACTAATTTAACTGACGAACAAACAATTTCGGCAAGCAAAGAAAAGGCAATAATTAAATGCATAATTTCATACTCTTTAGCTAAACCAGGCATTGAAAAAGTAAATTTGGATAGTGCGGGAAATAGAATATAGAAGGTCACACAGAAAACACCCAAGGACAATATCTTATAAGCATATGAGTTTGCCCGCCTTGAAATTATTTTATCACGCTCATCACTTTTATCATTTGCTTCTCTATACTTAAAAATAGCGAGAATAGTTTGTAAAACAACTTCTAAAAAAATCGTATAAATTACTGCAGTAAACAATAAGCCATACATAGCCTCTACCGAGAATAATTGCCGCTGATATAAATTGACGACACCCAATGCATAATTGCTCCAAATACCGAGGGTAATTAAAAGTGATACTAAAATACTGGTTTCTCTGTAAGACATAAGCTTTCCTAGGTTGATAATTTTGACACTGTGTCTACTATATTTGACATGAGTTAGCATAAGATTTAATACACCCAGTGTCAAATATCTTTTACATCATGATTGGTTTATTTTACATTTTGTTATATACAGAGAAGGGCAGCAGTGATCTTAGCGGATCTTAATTTAATTTTTTGATAATTATAATAGGGTAGTTAGCGATATAATAAAGTGCATTCAAAAAACTTTCTGCCTTCTCGTTCAATATCGATAAAAGGCAGGTTATTAGTGTTATTGGCTATTTCACTCTTGGTTAATATGGAGTAGACATTAAAGTTAAAATAGCTAAGTCGCTGTTTTAACTGATTGTTAAGGTTTTGTTATCGCTTTTTTTGAATGCAAGTGTTTATCGTTATGCCTTAATTCAGTTAAAATTTAATTTTTCTTGTCAACATATCCTTAAACATCACCCAGTCGCCGAGTAAACTATAGAAAGGATAGGTAAATGTGGCAGGTTTGTTTTTTTCAAAGAAAACATGTCCCAGCCAAGCAAATCCATAACCTATCACGGGAATAAACCATAAGCCTTGCCATAGCGCATAGCTAATACAATAAATAATCAGTAATATTATTAACGACGAACCGATAAAATGTAAGCGTCGACAGATAATATTTTGGTGTTGGCTTAAATAAAATGGATAAAACTCGCTAAAGGTCTGGTATTTTTTTACCGACATCAGTTATTCCTCTCGTCAGTGATGTTAATTAATTTTACTGGTCAATATTTTTAAGCCAATAAGTATCATTGCTCCGCCTAAAATTCGGTCTATCCAATGACCCAAACGTTGAAATTTTTCGTTTATTATTGGCTGAGATAGCAAAACGACCACAGACGAAAACCAAGCGAGTTGAATAGCCATCATCCAAAGTCCATAAATAACTAAGTGTAATAACGGTAAATCAGGAGAAAGTACCACGGTAAAAAGCGCGACAAAATAAATCGGTGCTTTTGGGTTTAAAGCATTACATAGAAAACCAACACCAATATTTTTGAGAGATGAACGTTTCATCGAGGGTTTTGAATCCGCTTTGTTACTGATTTGTGTCGAGGCTTTTGCACGGAGTCCCTGAATACCTAAATATAATAAGTAACAGCCCCCCAAGATCTTAATTACCCATAGCGTTGTTGCTGAGTTAGCGATAACAGCAGCTAAGCCTAAAGCAGAATAAATTATGTGTATCGATAAACCGAGTGCAATGCCAATACTGCACATAAAACCGGCTTTTTTGCCATGGCTTAGTGTTTGTTGAGACACCAAAAAAAAATCAGGCCCAGGTGAAGCGGCAGCTAATAAATGAATTGAACTAATTAACAGTAAACCTTGTAAAAGTTCCATAGTGTTTCTCATTGATATGATTAGTGAAACTTTAATGTTCTTTGACGTGTTCAGCAAGTAATGAATTGCCGAGTAACTAAGGTTTATTTAGTTTCTGAAAAAACTTACCCGTATCTTTAAAGTTAATCTTGGATCAGTATTTGAGTATTCGGCATTGACGTGAGGTTTTTGTCTTTATATTAAATCACTTTCTTGCTTTGTCTGTTGGACAATAATAGCAAGGCAATTAACCACGTTATGAACGATACTGGGCAAATGTTCAAGATCAAGCGCATCAATCAAATTTTTTATTTCAAGCCCTAGCTCAGTGTCACCGACAATTTTTAATCGTCGTTGAAAGAATAAGGTATCGGGATCCTCTTTACGCCCAGCAATTAATAGTAAGTCATCACTACTGGCTGAAAAGCTTACGTCAGCTGTTTGTCTTTGGTTATCTTCGGTCATAATTAATTGACCGTTGTTACAGCTGAGTAACCAATTTAATGCCAAGTCGGTTACTGAAATATGTAGCCATTTATCTTCTAAAAACGCGAAGTCATTGTCGGCTAAGGCTTCTTTAAATACCGATTGTAGTGCGGTCAACAATAACTTTTTTTGAAGGCTGTAAGGTACGACACCTAACGTTGGTTTTAATATTTTAGGCACTAAAGTAACTACAGTAGCCCTAAAGGCTAGCGGGATTCTTTTAATATTTACAGCGCTAAGTAAGTTTGAACATTCAGTAATATTAAGCAAAATTGAGGCAACATTTAAAAGGAGTCATAAGAGAAGTTTACCTAATTGTTTATTTATTATTTGGGGGTAGATCAAGTTTAGGGACAAATATTATCAAACAGCATTAAAAACAAAGAAGTTATTTCAGGTCAAAAAAGTACAAATTTTTTAGCGCTACACTTCGCGTACATTTATTCTTATTAATTATATTGTCTACCTTATGGAACTCTTATGCCCAGCAGGTAACCTGCCTGCACTTAAAACTGCCATAGATAATGGCGCTGATGCCGTTTATATTGGGATGAAAGATGATACCAATGCCCGTCATTTTGCTGGATTAAACTTTAATGATGGCAAGCTTGAAAAAGCTGCTGATTATGTACATCGTCATGGTAAAAAATTACACGTTGCCATTAATACTTTTGCTCATGCTGGCGGTGAACATCGATGGCGAAAAGCTGTTGATAACGCCGTGGCTATTGGAACGGATGCTTTGATTATCGCCGATTTGGGCGTGCTTGATTATGCTGCGAATAAGTACCCTGATGTTGAACGTCATGTTTCTGTGCAAGCCTCAACCACTAACATTGAAGCAATAAACTTTTTTGCCAATAACTTCGCCGTTGAACGCGTGGTCTTGCCACGCGTACTCTCGATTGGGCAAGTTAGACAATTAGCAAAAATAAGCCCGGTAAAGCTTGAAGTCTTTGCTTTTGGTAGCTTATGTATTATGTCGGAAGGGCGCTGCTATTTGTCTTCTTATATGACGGGTGAGTCACCAAATACTGCGGGCGCTTGCTCACCAGCAAAATATGTTCGCTGGCAAGAAACAACAAAAGGTTTAGAGAGTCGTTTAAATGGTGTGCTAATAGACCGTTATCAACCCAATGAAAAAGCAGGATATCCAACATTGTGTAAAGGACGTTTTGAGGTTGATAATAATATTTATCATGCGCTTGAAGAGCCAACCAGTTTGAACACTTTAGCGCTTATTCCTGATCTCAGTAAAATGGGGATCGCTTCAGTTAAAATTGAAGGACGACAGCGAAGCCCTGCATATGTTGAACAGGTTACTAAAACATGGCGTAGTGCCATTGACCGATTTAAACAAAACCCAGACAATTTTGCTGTTGAAGGTGCGTGGATGAACACCTTAGCGAACCTTTCAGAAGGCACGCAGACGACACTTGGCGCTTACCATCGTAAATGGCAATAAGGTAAACGCTAAATATTTGTTTATCCATGCTCGTAGCTTGCCATTATTTGCATAGGTATTAATGACGGCAGTTAAACGAACTTACTTTGCACGATAGCCTTATTTTAAACAGCATAATAAAAATTGGAAATACTATGAAATTTTCTCTTGGACCTAGTCAGTTTTTTTGGCCCAAAGCTGAAGTTGAAGCTTATTATCAACAAGCTAAAGATAGCGCAGCGGATATTATTTATTTAGGTGAAACAGTCTGCTCTAAACGCCGCCAGTTGCGTGCCAAAGATTGGATTGGCTTAGCAAAAGACTTGGCGTGTGACCTTGATAAAGAAATCGTTCTATCAACCATGACCCTACTTGAGTCACCTGCTGAAATCCAAACCATGCGAAAACTTTGTGATAATGGCGACCTGCTTATTGAAGCGAATGACCTTAGCGCTGTACAAATTATGCATCAGTTGAAAATGCCATTTGTTGTGGGTCCAGCAATCAATTGTTATAACTTATCAACATTGAAAGTCTTAATTAAGCAAGGGATGAGTCGTTGGGTTATGCCTGTTGAGTTATCAGGTGATTGGCTAAAAACATTATTACTACAGGCAGAGGAAGATAATGTTCGTTCACAATTTGAGTGTGAAGTCTTTGCTTGGGGTTATATGCCATTGGCTTATTCTGCTCGTTGTTTTACCGCTCGTTCTGAAGACAAAGCTAAAGACAATTGCGAGCTCTGTTGTATTAAATACCCATTAGGCAGGAAAATGAACAGTCGTGAAGGTGAACGTGTTTTTGTACTAAATGGCATACAAACAATGTCGGGCTATCAATATAACTTAATTAATGAAGTACCGAATATGGCGGAAATAGGCGTCGATATTGTCCGTATAAGTGCAGACAGTGTGAACGCCTTTACTAAAATATCTACCTTTAGAGAACAGCTTAATCAAGCTAAACATTATCCACTAAATGGTGTTGAAGAATGTAATGGTTACTGGCATAAAATTGCAGGCATGTCGTTAGCATGATATCTGATCTTATGCTGTAAATCGTAACCTTCAATACTGATAAAAAAGGGTAAGTGTTTAATGAGTTGAGCTCACTTTTTAAGCTTATAAAAAAGCAATATTGATTTATTAACCTGACAAGTGCTTTTTAAAATCAGTTAAATTGATTTCGCTTACTGGCTTTTTATTTTTCTTTGTTGATTCTTACTGGCTATGAAGGATAATAGCGATACTTATAATGACTAAACACTGACCTAATTAACCATGCGTATTGATAAATTTATATGTAAGAGCACTGAACTGACCCGAAGTGAAGCGAAGAAACTGCTAAAAATGGGGGATGTTCTAGTTAATGGTGAGGTGATTAAGAACGCAGCAACACAAGTGCATGAAAATAACAGCGTTACTGTTAACGGTGAAGCGCTCACGGCGCGCACCTCTCGTTATATCATGATGCATAAACCCTTAGATACTATTTGCAGTAATATCGATGAAGTTTATCCGTCTTTACTCAATTATATTGAAGTGGATAAAGTGTTTGATCTTCACATTGCTGGACGTTTAGATGCAGATACCACAGGTTTAGTATTAGTTACCGATGATGGCCGTTGGTCGCATAATATTATTTCACCCAAAAAAAACTGCGCCAAGGTTTACCGCGTTAATTTACGTAATGCAATATTATCTGAAAAGTCAGCGGAGCTAATTGAGCGCTTTACAGCTGGCTTACAGTTACAAGGAGAAGATCAACTGACTCTGCCGGCTAAATTAGAAATACTCAATGAAAAAGAAGTATTACTGACCATCACCGAAGGTAAGTACCATCAAGTTAAGCGAATGTTTGCTGCTGTTGGCAATAAAGTGATTGGTTTACATCGCCAGCAAATCGGCGAAATTAACTTAGATGTTGAATTAGGCATGTGGCGCTACTTAACGGATGCCGAGGTAAATAGCTTTTAGTTGGCTACTTTGGTGTTGTGACCCTCACTGACTGTTATCTTTGTCTTTGCCTCGAGTAACAAAGCTATCTCAAATGAAGAAAAAGTCAGCCAAATAGCCATCACCGGAAATTTTACAGTATAAGAATGCAATAAGATATCTAGGCGTTTTTTGAGCGTTGTCCATATTAATTATCTATCAGGGCTGCAACTGATTTTTATATCTTTATGTAAAACAGTGGCTTATCTTGGCTTAATGTTTATTGGGACATAAAAAGCTGATTTAGCCACTACCACTAGTGATACAGAAACTCAGTAATCAATTGTTCTGATTAATAGTCAAGCTGATAAAGTTTTCATGGTGCTTCTCACCAAGTTAAGTGATGAAAATTTAATGCGCTTTTAAGTGGTCAGCAAGTAATGAATTAAACGTTTCCAGTGCAGTATATAATTCACTTATGCTCTCATTCAATGCCGTTATATTCTTTTCTTTTGATAGTATTTCTATCTTAGTGACTAAGTTTTGTACTTGAGATCCACCTAAGTTACCTGCTGCACCTTTAATTGAATGCAGGTTATAATTTATCTTTTGCCAATTTTCTGCCTTTATTGACTCTTGCAGTTCGAGTGTTTTTTCTTCGCTATCCTCTAGGTAACATTTTACCAATAATGTCATTTTTTTAGGGTTTCCACCCAGCCGTTTTAATAAAGAAGCTTTTTGCCAAGGGCTATCATGCTCACTTTTAGATTTTTCAATTGATTGACTACTTAAGGTGAGGTGGTCTGAATTTAAGGTATTAGTATCGAAACGCTCTTCTTTATCAGCCGTTACTCCAAGCCATAACTTTAATTTAGCTTTAACTTTATTTATTTCTATAGGTTTTGTTAAGTAGTCATCCATGCCTGCTATTAAACATTTCTCTTTATCTCCTTGCATTGCATTTGCTGTCATCGCAATGATAGGAATAACTTTATTCTTTTGGCCTGCATCTCCTTTGCGAATAAGTCGTGTTGCTTCATAGCCATCCATTTCTGGCATTTGGCAATCCATTATGACCAAAGAGTAAGGGTGGCTTTTTAATGACTTTTTTAAGCTTATCAGTGCTTCTAAGCCGTTTGCTACTGCGTCAGCTGTTAATCCTAATTCTTCTAAAACACCCAAAGCGACCATTTGGTTTATGCGATTGTCTTCAACAATTAATATTCTTATATTTTTGGCAGATGAAACGAATAATGGTTTTTTATCCTCTGTTGTTACTATTTTCATTGCATTAACATAATCATGAGTAACTAATGGTGACGCTTGCTTTAGTATTTCTCCGCCATGAGCAACTACAGATAAGGCTTTAAATAGATTTGATGTTGTTGTTGGCTTAGGGAAATAAGCACTAAAACCAATATCTGCAAAATGTTTTGCGTCACCTCTTTCACCCATAGAGGTCATCATCACGAGTTTCATTGCTTTAAATTCTTGTTGGTTTTTTAATTTTTTCGCTAAGGTTTCTCCTGACATATTAGGCATTTGCATATCAAGTATGGCAATATCAAAAAAGGGTGTGCCGGTATCTTCATATCGCTTTTTACATAGAGCCAATGCTGCATCACCGCTATCAGCTTCTTCAATATTTGCCCCCCACAGCTGTAACTGCGAGCGAAGGACATCGCGATTGGTTTTATTGTCATCAACAATTAAAATGTGCAATGCCGAAATATCTATTTCGGGTATAACTAGGGTCGAATTTTTACTTTTCTCAACTAATAAGCTAAATTCAAAACAACTACCTTCACCCATTTTATCAACTACATTAATATCGCCGTGCATTAAATTACAGAGTTTTTTCGTTATTGTTAACCCAAGCCCTGTGCCCCCATATTTACGTGTCGTCGATGAGTCTACTTGACTAAATGCTGAAAAAAGCACTTCTTTTTTATCTGCCGGAATGCCGATTCCTGTATCAGATATCCGACAATGTAATATTAATTCATCACCATAATTACTCTTTTTAGTGATGAGTTTTACAGTAATAACTATCTCTCCATGATTTGTGAACTTTATTGCATTGCCGACAAGATTCGTCAGTATTTGTCTAATTCTGCCCGGATCTGATTTGATCATCGATTCTTTTATACCCGTAAGATCTAGGATTATTTCTAAACCTTTATCTTGAGCAGGTAAGGCCATAGCTTCAGCAAAGTCACCTAATAAGTTTCTTAAATTAAAATCTAAGTATTCAAGTTCGAGTTTACCCGCATCAACTTTTGAAAAATCTAGAATGTCATTAATTAAAGTTAATAAGGAGTCAGCACTAGATTTTGCGATATTAACTCGGTGTTTTTGTTCATCATCAAGTTTACTATTAAGTAATAAACCTAGCATGCCTAATACACCGTTCATGGGGGTGCGTATTTCATGGCTCATATTTGCTAAAAACTCTGACTTTAATTTCGCGCCTTCTTCCGCTTTATTAAGTGCAGCAATTCTTTCTTGATATGAGTCATTAATATTTCGGCTAATAACCAATAAAAGTGCAATAACGAAAAGGCTGAGTAAAAGTGCAGTTACTGCGGATATGTAAGAATCATTTCGCTTTTCTACCAACAAATGGGTGAGCGTTTTTTGTATTTGTGCAGAGAGATGATTTTCAATACTTTGTAATATTAGGTTTTTATTTTTAAGCACCCCTAAGGTGTATAAAGGATCATTCTCCCATAAATGGTTTTGCAAATACTCTAATGCTTCATTGGCGGGGTCATCATTAATAATAACCAATTGGTCAATCTCTGATGCCGATTTTCCTTGCTGTCTATATTGAGAAATATCTGACAACGTTTGTTTATATTGATTCAATACAGCTGAAAAACTGTCAAGCTGATACAAGGCTTTACGATTATATTGTTTAAGCGTTCGTAACTTACTGATAAGTTGTTCTACATCACTATGAAGCGTTAAAAAAGCGATTCGATATTTTTCATCATCACGCAGTAGATAATTTTTAAATTGATGTATCAGTCCATTATAGCCTATAGAAGTTTTTAGTTGAGCGACAAGCTCCTCAGTATTCCGTTCGAGCAAAACATTTTGAAGTCTATTAGCTTCACTTATTGTTTTATTATCAAGTAATTGAATTACATGGCTTTCGTTGTCTTTAAATAGTGAAGAGATAAATATATTATTATACAGTCTTTCTTGACTATTTTGTTGGCGGATACTTAGCTTAAGTGGACGTATGTCAATGGTATTATCATTTGTTTCTTCATTTTCAAGGGTCACTGTTAAAATAGTACTATTGAGCAGGTTTAAAGATTTCAACTTCAATAAAATAAGGAAATTACTGTGCATCTTTGCAATATTTTTATTTCTTATTTGATCTGAAAATGATTGTAATTTTGATAAAAAATCATTTTTCCAATCAATATGAAAATCAATGATTTGCTGCCAAGATATATTGTTAGCATCAATCCCTTCTCTAAGAGTTATTAACGCTGACTTTAGCTCAGCAACATATTGTTGATTAAATTCGCCAACAACAATGTCTTCAGATGTCATGCTTTTCTTTATTGACAACAGCAATGTATCAACAGCGATACGGAGTACTTTTAAGTCATCTAGTGATCGAGTATTTGACGAAATTTTTGCTGATTTTTCATCAAGACTAATTAAAAAAAGCGCACTGAGTTCTAATTCTTTGTTGAGGGCATCAATGAGCTTAGCAATATTACTATCCAACGCTATTATGCTTTCAGTATTGTGTAAAATTGAAATATCTTGTTGTTTATTGTGAACAATATTTAGCATTAATGTAATAGCAATAATAAGAGGTAAGCCGGCAGAAATTATAAGCTTTTTACGAATGTTTGATTCGTCAGATGATACATCGATAATATGCTTTCTAATTAATAAATAAATAATCGGTGTAATCGATAGGCTCAGTAATATAGCGTTCAATAACGCTTCAGGTAAAAATGGAAATAAGGTTTGTATCCAAGGCAAGAACTGCATAATTAAAAATTGGGTAAAGCCAATGGCAACGAAGATAAGAATGAGAATAATTAAAATATGAGTTTGATTCTTATTCTTTGATAGGAGACTCAAGTGATATTACCGCGCCGTTAGTTAATGTCCTGAGAAGTATAGACACAATTTTAAGTCTTTCATAATAAACACTTAAAATATTTAATTTTTATGAATTTTTATTTTATATTAAACAATTCTGATGGGGTGTCATATATCCTAGCATCAACAATTAACTGCAGCATCGTTATTTTACTTATTCACTATAAGACAAACAATTTACGTAAGGCCATATGGTCAGACAAGTCAGCTTAGCCAATTAACCACTTTACCCTGAAGCCTCTTGAAAAACATGAGCAACTAACTTAGATGTCGAGCTATAAAGGGGAAATGAAAAATAAGTATTAACGACTATCACCGAAGGTAAACACCATTAGCTTAAACAAATATTTGCCGGTGTTGCTAATAAAGGGGTTGGTTTAGTTCGTCAATTAACAGGTAAAATTAATTGAGTATTGAAGTGGGCAAGTGGCGCTATTTAGCGAATGCTGAGGTAAATAGCTTTACTTGAATTATCAAGGTATTGTTTTCGAGTGTTGACAATATTACGGGCTATTATCCTTGTTGATTAACAAGTCAGCATAAACCGCATAACTTGCATAACCCAACACAGGAAAGACAATAATTAATAGCGGTAGTGCTACCACTAAAGTTAAAGACGTTATCATGACTAAGGTTAGCGCCCATTTAAACATTAATTTTTTATGTTTAAATACGGTTTTAACACTGATACTTACCGCATCAACAAAATTTAACTGTTGGTGAATAATCAAGGGTATAGAAAACACACCGAGTAAAAAGCCAATCACTGCAGTTACCCAGCCGATTAAACCGCTGTAAAGTAAAAACCAAAGTAATGATTCTCTTAACGCTGGATCAGTAATGAAAGTGTGGTCTAAAGGTAAGGGCTCTATGCCAAAATACAGTCCGTAAATCACTAAAGCATCGGTTATCCAAATAAAATAACACAAGGATAGAATAAAGATTAAAAACCAAATGCCTTTATTTTTTTGTCCCTTAATCGCAATTAAGTCTTTAAATGTAGGTATTTTATTTTTTTCTAATAGACCTGCAACTTGCTGAAAACCAATAATAAGAATAGGAGCAACAATGAAAAAACCGGCGATAAAAGGAAAGATAACTAAATCGGCACCAATGCGTAATAATAACCAATAGAGTAGACCGGCGATAATGCAAAAAAAGCTGCTAAATACTATACTGATGGTTTTAGTTTTGATGAAACTTGACCAACCAAATGCTAACCATTTTTTTATTGATGGCGTGGCTTTATCCATAATACTGAGTCTTTACTTATTTATAACGATAACAGCATTTTACCTGAGCATATTTTTAAATGGCTTGCTGAAGAACATCTATTTGATTTGTATCAAAACCATGGCTGAAAATAATCGTCAGTTAGCCTAGCAGTACTATTTATATAAAAGATTAAACTTTTATTCTTAGTTGCCGATTAAATGTACAACAAGACAATTACTGATGAACGGACAAGTAAAGTGGATGTACTGATAGATTTATTGCCTGCGGCCAATCAAGTAAAAATCGCTCAATCAAAAAAAGATAAGCGCCAAGCTAATAAATATAATCGTCAAATGAACTCAGCAGCAAGTCTGCCCGATGTAGCAGATGATGTGAAAAATGGAGTGGGAATAAAAAAAGTGCTTTGGACAGGACCTGAACGCCGCTCATCTGCTGATCGACGTCATTTAAAAAATAAACGCGGACGTTGGTTAGAGTCACGCGACAGAAATGATCGCCGAACGACTCAATATGCAATATCAGTGAAAATTTAATTGCGCTAAATTGTTTACTTCTTTTGTAACTGATTAAATTTTTCCATTTGCTCTGCTGTTGCTGGCAATTGATGTTTTTCTTTCCATTCGCTATAGGGCATACCATAAATTTGCTGACGAGCGGTCTCGATATCTACTTCAACACCTAACTTCTCAGCCTCAGCAACGGTCCATTTAGAAAAACAATTACGACAAAAACTCGCTAAATTCATTAACTCAATATTTTGTACATCTTTTCTACTGTCTAAGTGAGCCAGTAATCGACGAAAAACAGCAGCTTGTATTTCTATTTCTTTGTCCATATTCATCTCTTTATTTAGTTAAGTGGAGTTGACTGTTCAACTTCCTTAGTGGGTTTGTCATAAGGCAGAATACGAATAATCATACCGATATAAGGATGATCAAAATAGTGTATTTCTGTGCTTCTGACTCGTCTGTCTTGTTTAAAGTTTATCGTTTTTAAAATTGCCGATGGCTTTTGTTTATCACCAGGTAATAACTTTTGCGTTGCTTGTTCGGCTAACGACATATTCATTACATTAAGATCAGCGGTAATATGTAAATAAAAGTCAACTTCTACCTTGATAAAACCCTCTACTGTCCAATTTTGAGGAGGCTTTATTGGGGCTGCCTGCATTGTGTTAGTATTCAATATTACCGCTGTGTCGTTTATATCTTGCTCTATTTCAGCGAGTAAACTTTTTGTCTCAGTAGGTAAATTGGGTAGCTTTATCAGCAGCTCTTGTAAACGTTCTGCCATTATTTTTTCTTTTACTGTTTCATCTGACCCTTCTATTTGGGCCGAAGTATCTTTGTATAATACGCTATGCAGGGCCTCTTCTTGCCTTTGTGCTTGTTTGCGTTGCTGTTGAAATTGTTGCAATTCTTTTTGGTATTGTTCAGCAAAATTTTCACCGGCAATAACTTTCAGTGGCACAGCTAATTGTTTAGTTTTTGTCTTTTGACGCCAGCCAAAATGCAGTAATGGTTTGAAATTTCGACTGCGGGCTATTTCTTTAACAATATCGTCAAGTTGTAATGATTCTTTATTAAGTAAGTAGTCTTCATCACTATAGATATTTTCAATATTATTAATAGTAGGCGGTACTTGCTCAAGATTAAAAGCGTTATAACTTTGATAAGCATAAGCATCGGTTGATTGATTAAAGTGCTGAAATTCCTCTACAGAAATAGTACAAATACCGTCGGTAAATGAGGCAGTTTCGTTGGCATAAGTTAAGGGAAAAGTTGAAAATTCAGCCGCTGCTTGCTCAAGTAACATTAAGCGTTGCGTTAATTCTTTTTCACTCATCACTTGTTTTGGTAATGGCATAGCTAAGCTGCTGTTGTCATCCGCTTTTAATGAATTATTTATCGGCGCTGGGCTATCATCGATATTGTCTAAAGTCACTTGTCTATGTGTGCCATCGCTAAATTTTGATATTGATGGATCGGTTAACGACTCGTCTATCGTTTGGGCTGAAAGCGTTTGTAATTCAGCTAAGCTTTTAGCAACATAGTAAGGCTGTTCTTTTATGGCCGTTATAGCTTGCTCAAGGAGTGATTGAGCATAAGTAGGATTATCACAACGGGGTAATTGCTGTTTTAAGCTGGTGATATCAGGGTTAAGGTAGGGGCCTAACAAGTCAATAATATTTCGGTATTGGGGTAAAAGCGTATTATTTGGAAACTTCTCTTTTAATTGCGCTTTATCGCCCAGTTGACTAAACAGGATCACTTCCACTTCAAACCAGCGGTCGTCATTATCTTTATCAGCGGCACTGGTTTGTTGTGAAAATATTAAGGCTGCACAGAGCAGCGCTAAATGTTTTAAATTCATTAATCATCCAAAGAGTTATAACCTGCCTTGTTATTGTAAACTAAGGCATTGAGTCTACTCTGTTATCTTACGGTTATTTTTTTGTTTTTACTAAATCATTTAACATAGATGTCACTAAAATAAAGCGTGATTTACTGTCTTCAGTGGCAATTTTAAATTGGAGTTTATTAGCGCCAACTAATTTATAAACTTTTGGCTGTTGCTGAATAAGACCAATAATAAGCATAGGATCAACTTTTGTCTCATCGCTAAACTCAATAGAGCCACCTGCTGGACCTGCTTCGATACGAGAAACCCCTATTTTTTGGGCCTTTAAACGTAACTTCGCAATATGGACTAGATTTTTAGCAGCCTGCGGTAATAAGCCAAAACGGTCAATTAATTCTACTTGAATTTCGTCAAGTTCATTTTTATTGCCGCAACTGGCGATACGTTTATAAATACTTAACCGTAAGCTGACATCAAAAATATAATCGTCTGGTAGTAACGCCGGTACCCGCAATTCAATTTCAGTTTGCTTAGCGGTCATATTTTCAAGCGAAAGCTGTTTGCCTTGCTTCAAGGCTGAAACAGCTTGATCGAGCATTTCCATATAAAGGGTAAAGCCGATTTGGCTCATCGAACCACTTTGTCCCTCACCTAATAATTCACCTGCGCCACGAATTTCGAGATCGTGTGTGGCCAAGGTAAAACCAGCGCCTAAATCTTCAAGAGACGCAATAGCTTCAAGACGTTTCTTCGCATCTTTAGTAATACGTTTAACATGTGGTGTTAATAAATAAGCATAAGCTTGATGATGTGAACGACCCACTCGGCCTCGTAATTGATGGAGTTGCGCTAGACCTAAATGGTCGGCTCTGTCCATAATAATGGTATTAGCTGTTGGCACATCGATACCTGTTTCTATAATCGTTGTACAAACTAATACATTGTAACGTTGGTGATAAAAGTCGCCCATAATGCGTTCAAGTTCACGTTCGCGCATTTGCCCATGGGCGGTGGTTACTTTTGCTTCTGGCAGCAGTTTTTGAATATCTGCAGCGGTTTTATCGATAGTATCAACGTTGTTATGTAAAAAGTAAACCTGACCACCACGAAGGATTTCACGTAAAATAGATTCACGAATAAGGGCGTCGTCACGTTCGCGAACAAAGGTTTTTACCGCTAAGCGTTTTGCCGGCGGTGTGGCAATAATCGATAAGTCGCGCATGCCGCCCATCGCCATATTCAAGGTCCGTGGAATAGGGGTTGCGGTCAATGTTAAAATATCAACATTGCTGCGTAATTGTTTGATTTTTTCTTTTTGCTTTACACCAAATCTATGTTCTTCATCGACCACTAATAAACCTAGGTCTTTATATTTAATACTATTTTGCAATAACTTATGGGTGCCGATCAGAATGTCTATTTGGCCTGATTCAACATCGGCAATAACAACGTTTTGCTCTTTGGCTGTTTTAAAACGTGATAATACTTCTATAGCAACCGGTAAATTAGCAAAACGGTCGCGAAAGTTTTCATAATGTTGTTGGGCAAGCAAGGTTGTTGGCACTAAGATAGCCACTTGCTTGCCGTCGTTAACGGCAACAAAAGCGGCACGCATCGCAACTTCAGTTTTACCAAAACCGACATCTCCACAAACGAGTCTGTCCATGGCCTTATCACTGAGCATATCAGACACTACTGCTTTAATGGCTTGCTCTTGATCAAAGGTTTCTTCAAACGGGAAACTGTCTGAAAAAGCTTGATACTCAGCTTTGTCACGTTTGAATTGATAACCTTTATTACTGGCTCTGCTGGCGTATATATCGAGTAGTTCAGCCGCCACGTCACGCACTTTTTCAGCGGCCTTTTGTTTTGCTTTACTCCAAGTATCGTTACCTAATTTATGTAACGGTGCACTTTCTGCGTCGGCGCCCGAATAACGGCTAATTAAATGCAATGAGCCAACCGGTACATAAAGCTTTGATTCACCTGCGTAAATTAAAACTAGAAACTCAGTGGTTATGCCACTGTTTTCAATGGTTTGTAAGCCCATGTAGCGACCAATACCATGCTCAAAATGGACAACAGGTTGTCCCATTGAAAGCTCGGCTAAGTTTTTAAAAATAGCATCCGCTTGAATAGTTTGTTGTTTGGTACGGCGGCGACTTTGTTTTATCCGCTCTCCTAAAAGTTCATCTTCGGTGATTAGGGCTATCGCATTTTTCTTAGCGGTGCCTTTACTTTGAAAGATAAAACCACTGTTGAGGGTATTCACTGTGATGCCAAGTTTGTCCGGGCTTGCGACAAAGCTTTCAATATCGTCAAAATATTGTGGCTTGATATGGTTACGCTCTAATAACTCTAAAACGCTTTCTCGACGGCCTTGGCTTTCGGCAACAAATAAAATTTTATCTGGGGTTTCTTTGTCGCGAATAAAATTATTGATTAATTCAAAAGGCTGTTTCAGTTGATGATTAACCGTAACATCAGGTAAGGGAGTGACATCAAAACGGATATGACCGGCTTTTGACTTTTCAATGTCGTCACTGTCAGTTTCTTGTAACGCGTTTATTACCGGCACTTTTTCTATTGAAATTCGGTCAAAAGGTTTTAAGGCACGATAAAACTCTTCACTATTTAAAAAGAGTTTCTTGGGGGGTAATAATGGCCGAGTCAGATCATAACGACGTTCTTCAAATCGGTAATCAATATCAAGCCAGTACTGTTCAATAGCTTTATCAATATCGCCACTGAGCATTATCCGTGTGTTTTCGCCTAAATAGTCACACAAAGTGCTCGTTTCTTCAAAGAACAAGGGGAGGTAATATTCAATACCTGCCGGCAAAATACCATCACTGACCTGATGATATATTGACTCTTTATGAATGGTGTTAGGGAATTCTTCTCGGTATTGACGACGAAATAAATTTATTGCTGCTTCGTCGGTCGGAAATTCGTGTGCGGGTAATAAATTTATTTCATCTATTTTATCACTTGAACGCTGGTTTTCAGGATCGAACAAGCGAATATCATCAATTTCATCATCAAAAAAATCTAAGCGAAACGGAGTTTTACAGCCCATAGGGAATATGTCGAGAATTGCACCACGTGCCGAGAATTCACCATGCTCCATCACTTGTTCTACGCAGCGATAACCACTGGCTTCAAGATTTTGTCGCATTTGATGTAAGTCTTTTTTATCACCTACTTTTACGATCAAACTATTCGTACGCAAATACTGCGTTGGCGCAAGGCGTTGTAATAATGTTGAAACCGGCACAATAATAATGCCACTTTTCATATTTGATAATTGGTAAAGCGTTGCTAGTCGCTGGGAAATAATATCTTGATGCGGTGAAAAGGTATCATAGGGCAATGTTTCCCAATCAGGAAATAAGCAAATAGGCAGTTGCCGCTTTTTATTTAAACTTTTTAATTCTTGCTCGAAACGCAATGCTGACTGGGTGTCATTGGTTAATAACAACATCGGAGCGTCGGCATTGAGGGCGCCATGGTATATAGCTAGCGTGTCACTACTACCTAGTAAATTAGTCCAATGCTTTTTATCAGCATGTTTGCCACGACGTTTAGTTAATACAGGTTCAAATAAGCTAGCAGTTTTACTCATGATTTCTCTATCAAATAATGATTGTTAATAAGGCGTCTAAAACAGCGCATTATCTTAACATGAGTTATGGTTAAATTTTAAGAACGAGTAAATACTTTTTTGTTTAAAAAACTATAGTGATATAATAAGGCCCAGCTTTACATTGGGTAGAGCCTGCTGTGTTTTTTGGAGAGTTTCGTGACCAATAATGATGTTTTACGTCGTTTAAGATATACCTTTAATTTTAATGATCAAAAGATGATCGACCTATTTAATTTAGCAAAGTTAACGGTAAGTCGTGAACAAATCAGTTATTGGTTGAAAAAAGAAGATGATCCACAAGTTGTTAACTGCACCGATGTTCAGCTAGCAACTTTTTTGAACGGTTTAATTATTGACAAACGTGGCGCCCGTGATGGTGAAACACCGCCAGCTGAAAAACGAATGAATAACAATCTTGTGCTCAACAAATTAAAAATAGCATTAGCGCTGCGCGCAGAAGATGTTCTCGATATGATGTCTACCTCAGGTATACGTATGACTAAACCTGAATTAAGTGCATTTTTTCGTAAGCCCGATCACAAACATTACCGCGAGTGTAAAGATCAGTTTTTGAGAAACTTTATTCAAGCCATTGATACCAAATATCATGTTAATCGTCCTGAAAAATTCACCCCAAAGCGTGAAGTTGAAACGGTAAAAAAACCTGAGTTACCAAAAAAAGACTATCAAACAGCTAAGCCTAAAGTGAGCAAAATATACATAAACCCCAATGCCACTAAAGCAACAGATAACGATGATAAACCTAAAAGAACAGTGTTAAAACTTAAGCCTTCAGATATTTATAAAAATTAGGTTTTAGGCGTGGTTATTTATATTCAGTAATTCTTGAGAATAAATTTTTCTTTGTTAATCATAAAAGTATAAATTCTACTCTAATTGAAAAGAGCTTTTACCTCGGTATAAGCTCTTTTTTATGTCTTATAAAAATAGAAAAGGTAAAGTTCCTTTTATCGTAATTACAATGCGATTTGTCGAACAGCTATTGCCAACACTATCATTTTTGATCAAGACTAGATAAAAGCATTTTAAATTCAGAACATTTACAGTTATTGCAATGTAACTATATATTCCTATAAAAAGAGATACTTATGACTTTCAAAAGTACATTACTGGTAGTGGCTATTTCTAGCTCATTACTTGCCGCTTGCACAGAACAAAAAGGTATTGATACACCACAAACAAGCTCAAAGGAAGCTGAGAAAAAGAGTGCAATTAATGCATTGTCTGAATCAGAAAAAGCTAACCAAATATTTGATGCTATTTTTGATGAAGGTGTTGCACGAAGCCCGATGATGCAAACTTATTTAGGTATAAAAACTGATTATGATAAATGGGATGATATTTCAGAAGAAAACACGCTAAAAGAATTAGCGATTACTCATGAAAACCTTAAGCGTGTTAAAGCTATCGATAGTCGCAAACTCGATGAGCAGACAATGATCAGCTATCACTTATTGGTACAAAAATTAGAAAATAAAATTGCTGACCATAAATGGCGTTTTCATAACTATCCTGTAAATCAAATGCGTGGTTTGCATTCGAGTTTACCTGCATTTTTAATTAATCAGCATTCCATTAGTAATACCAAAGAAGCACAAGATTATATTGCTCGAGTGCAGGGTGCTAAAGTACTTTTAGAACAATTAACGACACAACTAAAATTGCGTGAAGACTTAGGTATTATCGCCCCTAAGTTTGTTTTTCCTCACGTTATTCGTGACTCTCAAAATATTCTTGCAGGTGCTCCATTTGAAGACGGAAAAGACAGTACGATTTTAGCTGACTTCACTAAAAAGGTGAATAAGCTTGAGATCAGTGCCGCTGAAAAAAGCACTCTGTTAACAGCGGTTAATACCGCATTAATAAGCAGCATAAAACCTGGCTATCAGCAATTAGTCAGTTATTTAGAAACGCTAGAAAAAAAAGCAGACAATAGAGATGGCGCGTGGAAATTTCCAGAAGGTGAAGCATTCTTTAATATTGCATTACAACGCACCACCACAACAGATTTAACCGCTAACCAAATTCACCAAACTGGGTTAAGTGAGGTGGCTCGAATTCACGGTGAAATGCGCGTAATTATGGATAAAGTTGGCTTTGAAGGCGAACTTGGTGAGTTTTTTGAATTTATGCGTACGGATAAACAATTTTATTACGCAGCTGATGAAGCCGGTAAACAACGTTACTTAGATGAAGCTGTTGCTTTAATTGATGATATGGAAGGACGTTTAGACAGTTTATTTTTAACAAAACCTAAAGCTAAATTAAAGGTTAAAGCGGTTGAGGCTTTCCGTGAACAATCTTCAGGTAAAGCTTTTTATCAACAACCTGCACCTGATGGCTCTCGTCCAGGCGTTTATTATGCCAATCTTTATGACATGGAAGCAATGCCAACTTACCAAATGGCAGCGCTTGCTTATCACGAAGGAATTCCTGGTCATCATATGCAAATAGCGATAAAACAAGAGCTAACAAATATTCCAAAATTTCGTAAATTTGGTGGTTATACCGCACACACCGAAGGTTGGGGTTTGTACTCAGAAATGATCCCGAAGGAAATTGGTTTATACCAAGACCCTTATTCTGATTTTGGTCGTTTAGCTATGGAGTTATGGAGAGCTTGTCGTTTAGTGGTTGACACCGGTATCCATACACAAAAATGGACGCGAGCTCAAGGTATTGAATATTATGTAGCAAATACGCCAAATGCTAAGTCTGACGCTGTAAAAATGGTAGAGCGCCATGTTGTTATGCCGTCACAAGCAACCGCATATAAAATTGGCATGTTAAAAATTATTGAGCTACGTGAACACGCTAAAGTCGAACTTGCTGAGAAATTTGATATTCGTGAGTTTCATGATGTGGTACTTCGTAATGGTCCAGTACCCTTAAATGTTTTAGCGCAATTAGTTGATACCTATATAGCGAATAAAAAATAGCGAATAAAAAAGCTTAAGCTAAAGTCTTATTGCAGTAAAAAATCTTTATAAAAGAGAAGTGCCGTTCGGTACTTCTCTTTTTTATGGGGATTAGGTAAATACCTATTGATGATAATCAGACGTTAATTGATTTTTCTAGGAATAAGCCGATATTTATTTAATTCTTAAGCAACTTTTGCCCTTAATGCGTAAAATTTATAATTTGCCGAGATAAGCGCTATTCCCTTTGATTAACAGTTGTTATAATGCCGAAAAATAACGTAGTTTAAATTCTTTTTAGAGGTTTTGTGGATGTCGGAAGCTGAAAAACGCCCAACAAATTTTATTCGTCAAATTATCGATGCGGATCTTGAAAGTGGTAAACATTCGAGTGTACAAACTCGTTTCCCACCTGAGCCCAATGGTTTTTTACATATTGGCCATGCGAAAGCAATTTGTTTAAATTTTGGCATTGCTCAAGATTACCTAGGCTTATGTAATTTACGTTTCGATGATACCAACCCTGAAAAAGAAGACATTGATTACGTTAACTCAATTCAAGAAGACGTAAAATGGTTAGGGTTTGATTGGGCGGGTAAGGTTCATTACTCCTCTGATTACTTTGATCAATTGCATGGTTTTGCTGTTGAATTAATTGAAAAAGGCTTGGCATACGTTTGTTTCTTAAATGCGGATGAAGCACGCGAACATCGTGGTTCGCTCAAAGCGCCAGGGAAAAATAGCCCGTATCGTGATACGAGTGTTGAAGATAACTTAGCACTTTTTGCCAAAATGAAAGACGGTAAATGTAAAGAAGGCGAATGTGTTCTTCGCGCTAAAATTGATATGACATCAAGCTTTATGTGTTTGCGTGACCCGATTCTTTATCGCGTTCGTTTTGCTCATCATCATCAAACAGCCGACAAATGGTGCATTTACCCGATGTACGATTTTACCCATTGTTTATCTGATGCTATTGAAGGTATTACCCATTCACTTTGTACATTAGAATTTCAAGATAACCGTCGTTTATATGACTGGGTACTTGAAAATGTATCGATTGATGTTGTACCACATCAATATGAATTTTCACGTTTAAACCTTGAATATACGGTGATGAGTAAACGTAAACTTCATACGTTAGTTGATGAAAAGCTTGTAAATGGTTGGGACGATCCGCGTATGCCAACGATTGCTGCTTTTCGTCGTCGCGGTTACACTCCGAGCTCATTACGTGAGTTTGCTAAACGTATTGGCGTTACTAAAATGGACAATACCGTTGAAATTGGAGTTTTAGAAGCTTGTATTCGTGAAGACCTCAATGACAATGCACCTCGTGCTATGGCGGTACTTGACCCGATTAAATTGGTAATAGAAAACTATCCAGCAGATCAAGTAGAAGAATTAACAGTAAAAAATCATCCAAGTGATGATGAACAAGGTACTCGCATTGTTCCTTTCGCCGCAGAACTTTATATTGAAGCGGAAGACTTTCGTGAAGAAGCTAATAAAAAATATAAACGTTTAGTACTTGATAAAGCCGTGCGTTTACGTGGAGCTTATGTTGTTACCGCCACACGTTGTGACAAAGACAGCGAAGGCAATGTTACGACCGTTTATTGTAATTATAATGCCGATACCTTAGGTAAAAACCCTGAAGATGGTACTAAACCAAAAGGTGTAATTCATTGGGTTGCTGCTCAGCAATCTATTGATGCAGAAATTCGTTTATACGACCGTTTATTTAATGTACCAAATCCTGCTGCTGCAGAAAATTTTCAGAGTGTGATGAATGAAGATTCGTTAATTACCATTAGTCACGCTAAAGTAGAACCATCATTGGTCAATGCTAAACCTGAACAAGCCTTTCAATTTGAACGCCAAGGTTATTTTTGTCGTGATAATAAAGACTCACAAGGTGATAAGTTAGTATTTAACCGTACGGTAGGTTTGCGCGATACTTGGGCTAAAATGGGTAACTAATTACCCTACTATTACGTTTAAAACCTTTATTTACTGGAATCTCACCGGTATATAAAGGTTTTTTTTTATCTAAATTTATACTTTAATTTTTTCATCATATAGCTTGTTTTGAATGGTATCGTAATTCTTAATATATTTAGGTGTGTGATTTTAAAGTTTAGATAACAGACGAGCTATTTTTGAAAAACTAACGAAGTTAAACGTCCGCTAGTGATAAATAATGCAATAGCGTTATATTTATTATTTAAACGTGATAGTTAATAAGATTTTATTAGCAAGTTAACAAAACATAGTGATAAAAATAAAGCCAGCTTATGTTAATTCAGCTGGCTTTATTTAATTTTATAGGTAATAAACAGGCGTTTTTTATTAACGCGTTGCTGCTTTCATTTCTTGAACAAAACGTGTTAATGCCGCCAACATTGCTTGGTTATCATCAAGATTATTTTCAATGATTTTAACCACGGCAGAACCACTTATTGCGCCAGCGGCACCCGTTGCAAGTGCTGCTTTAACTTGTTCTGGGTTAGAAATACCAAACCCTATCACGCCAGGTGAGGCATTATTTGCCTTTAGCTTTTCAATTAAGTGAATAGCAGGATTAGTGGCTTCTACCGATGCACTTTTAGGCGTATCCACACCCGTTACACCCGCACGACTTAATACGTAGGTATAGCCGTAGCTATATTTTGCAACCTGCTTTAATGTTTCTTCGCTGCCGTTAGGCGGAGCAATAAATATTGGCGCAACACCATACTTTAGTGCAGCAGCACGGAACGGGGCACTTTCACGCAAAGGTAAGTCAGCAATTAACACTGAATCAACACCAGCAGCAGCCATATCTTTATAAAAATCATCAATACCACGAGCAAAAACTAAATTTCCATAAAGTAGTAAACCGATTGGGATTTCAGGCGCGTAAGCACGAACTTTTGCTAAAATAGTTAAGCAAACATCAGTGTCTACCCCAGCGTTGAGTGCACGCAATGCCGCCATTTGAATAGTAATACCATCAGCACTTGGGTCTGAAAATGGAATACCTAATTCTAATGCATCTGCGCCAGCATCGATTAAAGCTTTGATTATTTCAAATGACTGCTCAATACTTGGATCGCCTACGGTCACAAACGGAATAAAAGCGCCTTGATTCTTTTTTGCTAATTCAGCAAAAGTTTGCTGATAACGTGTAGTCATCTGCTTGTTTGACGTTGTGTCTAAGCTCATTTTGCTTCTCCTTGAATTTTTGCTTCATTTTCAGCTTGTAACACTGTTTGCACATGCGCTAAATCTTTGTCACCGCGCCCTGATAAATTAACAAGAAATACTGTTTCCTCAGTAACCGCTTCCGCCATTTTAATCGTATGAGCAAGGGCATGTGATGGTTCAAGTGCTGGAATAATACCTTCATTCATTGCTAACAGTTTAAAAGCTGATAACGCTTCGTCGTCATTAATAGGCACATATTGAGCTCGACCCGTATCTTTTAAAAAGGCATGTTGCGGACCAACAGCTGGGTAGTCTAGACCGGCTGAAACCGAGTACGACTCCTCTATTTGTCCTGATTTATCTTGCATAATATAAGTGTAGTTACCGTGTAACATACCTTTTGTACCGGCAACTAAAGTTGCACCATGTTGGTTGGTATTAACACCTTTGCCACCCGCTTCCACACCAATTAATTTTACACTGCTCTCTTTAATAAAATCATGGAATATACCAATGGCGTTTGAACCACCACCCACACAAGCAATGACATAATCTGGTAAGCGACCTTCTTGTTTAAGGATTTGCTGTTTAGCTTCTTCGCCAATCATTTTTTGAAATTCACGAACGATAGTTGGAAACGGGTGAGGACCTGCGGCTGTGCCTAACAAGTAATGAGCGTTTTCATAGTTTGCAGACCAGTCACGCAAAGCTTCATTTACGGCATCTTTTAAGGTGCCGGAGCCTGCAGTAACAGGGATAACTTCTGCTCCCATTAATTTCATGCGAAATACATTGGGTTGTTGACGTTCACAGTCTAATGCGCCCATATAAACTCGACATTTCAAACCTAATAGTGAACAAGCGATAGCTGTAGCTACGCCGTGTTGCCCAGCACCTGTTTCGGCAATAATTTCTGTTTTACCCATACGTTTAGCGAGTAATGCTTGGCCAAGGACTTGATTGGTTTTATGCGCGCCACCGTGTAATAAGTCTTCGCGCTTTAAATATATTTTAGCTAATGGATTTTTACATAAATTCCGGGTTAAGGTCAGGGGGGTCGGACGTCCCGCGTAATTTGTTAGTAGGTCATTAAACTCAGTTAAAAAGCTCTCGTCTTGTTGTGAGTCAATAAATGCTTGCTCTAACTGCTCAAGGGCAGGGACTAATAATTCACCAACAAACATACCACCAAATTCGCCAAAATAGGCTGGTAAAGTTGCTTTTACTTGGGTTGTCTCTTGTTTAATTGTTTGATCTGTCATTTTCTTTATTCCTAATGCTTTATACGAGTTACATGAATTAAGTGAGTTATTTATAGCGTATAAATATTCACTTAATTTGTGTGTTCGGTCTTATTAATAGTGTCTAATGGCGGCGAAAACTTGTTGAAGTTTTTCGCGGCTTTTAACGCCTGGGCTTGTTTCAACGCCTGAGTTGAGATCCAAACCAAATAAATCTAGTGTTGTTTTCTGGCTAACCGCCTGCGCTATATTATCGATAGACAACCCGCCCGCTAGAAAACAATGACTTAAGTCTTGCCCAGAATCGGCTAACGCTCGCCAATTAAAGGTTTCACCACTGCCGGCATTTTTGCCGTCTAAGACATAAAACTGCGCATTACTCATTAACTCAGGTACTTCGTCTTCGACCGGCAAAGCTTTCCAACTTTGGCAGCCTTTTGGAAGTAATGGCTGCAATGAAGCGATATATTGTGAAGTTTCATTACCATGAAGTTGCACCGCAAATAAGTTTAGCTTGTGTGCAAGTTTCGCCACTTCTTCAATGGCATGATTAACAAACACGCCAACGTAACGTAAAGAGGGAACCTGCTCGACAATCATTTTTGCTTGTTGTTCGTTAACATACCTTGGCGACTTTTCAGCGAAAATTAAGCCACCAAATTGTGCGCCGGCATCAACAGCACTTTGGGCATAGTCAACTTGTGTTAAGCCGCAGACTTTATTATTGCCATAAATGAGTTTACGACAAGCTAAATCAATATCATCTTCTGCCATGATTGAACTACCCACTAAGAAGCCATCAACTGCTGGCGCTAACTCGCGAACTTGTTCGTTGGTATAAATACCCGATTCAGATATAACGATGCGATCAGCAGGCAGTGTCGGCGCATAGTCAAAGGTTCGAGCGATATCGGTGGATAAGTCGCGTAAATCTCGGTTGTTAATGCCAATAAGTTTAGCGCCTAAATCAATGGCTCGATCGCGCTCTTCATCATTAGATATTTCAGTCAAGACCGCTAAGTTATATTGCTCAGCGATAGCAGATAAGTCTTTATATTCTTGGTCTGATAAAACGCTTAGCATCAATAAAATCGCATCAGCACCGTAATATCGCGCCAAATAAACTTGATAGGCATCAACAAAGAAATCTTTATTAAGTACTGGACAATTTACCGAGTCAGTCACTATTTTTAAATATTCAAAAGTGCCTTGAAAGTATTTTTCATCGGTTAAAACAGAAATAGCGGCAGCATATTTATCGTAAATCTGGCAAATAGCCTTAGGGTCAAAATTTTCGCGTATTAAACCTTTCGATGGCGAAGCCTTTTTACACTCTAAAATAAAGCCAGCATGCGCGTGACCTTTTTTTCTATCAAGTGCACCGTACATATCTTTTTGAGTGGGTACTAAAGTGTCAATAAATTCACTTAATGGAAAATCAATTTTACGTTGCGCTATTTCGATACGTTTATCAGCAACAATTTTTTCTAATACATTTGCCATGTTATGCCATTGCCTTTGAGTCTAAATTTGAGTTTGAAATCACGACCATATTTTCTAAAGTCGTTAATGCTTTACCTGAAGCTAATACTTCTCTTGCCATGTTAGCGGCTATTTTTAAATCAGTTGCTTTATCATGTAGGTACAATAATGCGGCACAATTAATAATGACAGCGGCATTATGAGCAGCCTTGCCATTACCACTAAGAATTGCGCGAATATAGTCAGCATTTTCTTGTGGCGTACCGCCCTTAATATCTTCTAATGTGTAACTGGGTAAGCCAAAATCAGCGGGAGAAATGGTTCGGCTTGTACACTGACCATTGGCTATCTCGCTAATTTGCGTTTCGCCGTGTAAGGCAATTTCATCTAAACCGCTACCGTGAACGACCCAACCACGTTTAACCCCAGTTAACAGTAAACTTTTTGCCATTACATCGATAAGCGCTGGTGTATAAACACCGAGTAACATGGTGCTCGGTGAAGCAGGATTTACTAATGGCCCTAATATATTAAATAAAGTGCGCACACCCATAGATTTTCTAACCGGAGCTGCATGTTTAAAACCCGGGTGATAAGCCGGAGCATATAAGAAACATAAATTTGTTTGCGCTAAACACGCACTTGCTGTCGTTGGCGACATCATTAAATTGACGCCAAAGGCTTCCAATAAATCTGCGGAGCCAGACATGCTAGAAACACTTCGGTTACCGTGTTTCGCCATTTTTAAGCCACATGCCGCGGCTAAAATTGCCGCGGTAGTTGATATATTAATGGTATTCGCGCCATCGCCACCGGTACCTACACAGTCAGCAACGTTATGCTCTTGCTGTGGAAATGGTGTTGCTGAGCCTCTTACTGCTAGGGCAGCACCTGAAATTTCGTTAGCCGTTTCGCCTTTTATTTTTAAGGCAGTTAATACACTTGCTAACAGTACGGGCTCAACTTCACCTTTGATCATATTTTTAAAAAAATCTTCAGCTTCAGTCTGACTAATATCATTTCCATCAACAAGTTGTTGTAAAATTTTACTCATAAGAACCTTCCGCTGCTTTGTGTGGTGAAGCCAGTAAATAATCAATAGTTTGCGCTAATAACGTGCCGCCATAAGTCGTTAGGATTGACTCTGGATGAAATTGAAATCCTAAGGCTACGTCCGTCTTATGCTCAATGGCCATTGGTAAACTGATTTGTTCAGATGTTATATATTCAGCAATAATATCAATGGTATTAGGGACTTCACTTGCTATCAGTGAATGATAGCGCGCCACAGGTAAGGGGTGATTTATCTGGTCAAAAACACCGGTTTGACGATGAGTAATACTCGACGCTTTACCATGGACAATTTCAGGTGCACGGATAACTTTACCGCCATAGTGTTCAACTAAGGCTTGATGGCCTAAACAAATGCCTAAGATTGGATATTTACCGGCACATTTGGCTATTAATGCCATTAAACAGCCGGCTTTATTGGGCTCTCCTGGGCCGGGCGATAATACGAGTAATACTCGATCGGTGGATTTTTGCATTTGTTCAAAGATAAAATCTGCCGATAGAGTGTTTCGATAAATGGTCGGTTCAAATCCTAAACATTGAAATTCATCGACCAAGTTGTAAGTAAAAGAATCGAGGTTGTCGAGCATGAAGATTCTAACATTGCCATTAATAGGGGGTTCTTGATGACTATGCATGATTACTCTCCTTGCACGGGGTGTTTAGGTTAGCGCTGTCGCTACTCGGTGCGGCGGTGATCTCAACAGTAAACCGTTCTGCATGTTGAATGGCATTAATGACCGCTTGTGCTTTTTGCTTGGTTTCATTGGCTTCTGACTGGGGATCTGAGTCGTAAACAACACCGGCACCCGCTTGAACATGCGCGATACCGTGTTTAACAAAAGCAGAGCGGATAACAATACAGGTATCCATTTCACCGTCACCGGTTAAATAGCCAACCGCGCCGCCATAACTCCCTCGACGTTTGCCTTCTACTTCTCGAATTAATTGTGTCGCTTTTACTTTGGGGGCTCCCGATAAAGTGCCCATATTCATACAAGCCTGATAAGCGTGCAGAGCATCAAGATCAAGCGCTAAGGTGCCACAAACTCTAGAGACCAAATGCATAACATGAGAGTAACGGTCAACTTTTAATAAGTCAGCAACATAGCGAGTACCTGCTTGACTAACGCGGGCAATATCGTTGCGGGCTAAATCAACCAGCATAGTGTGCTCGGCTAATTCTTTTTTATCTAATCGTAATTCAAGTTCAATACGACTGTCTAAATCAAGTGAAATTGAACCGTCTTTATTAAGTCCGCGCGGACGAGTTCCGGCAATGGGATAAATTTCTACTTGACGATTTTTATGTTGATATTTTAATGCAGATTCTGGAGAAGCACCAAAAATACAAAATTCGCTGTCTTTTAGGTAAAACATATAAGGGCTAGGGTTGCTTTGCTTTAACGCTTTGTAAGCATTTAAGGTATTTGAGCACTTTAGCGTAAAGGTACGAGAAGGTACCACTTGAAAAATATCACCGGCGCGAATATTTTCTTTTAACTGATTAACCGTGTCACAAAACTGTTGATCTGAGATGTCGCTACTAACTTCACTTTTTTCAATCGGCTTGTCATAAGGTCTTTCTTGAGCAATATATTGTTGGGCCAAAATATTTTTTATATCGACTAACCGTTGACGAATTGTCACTAGATTATGATTGGCCGCTTCTCCTGAAAAAATATTACCAATAACTTCAGTTGATTGCGCTTCATGATCGATAACCACAACAGTTTCAGCCAAATAATAGACGAAGTCTGGGCAGGTATTATCACCTTGGCTTACTGTCGGTAATTGCTCGGTCATCGACATCATATCAAAGGCGAAGACTCCACCTAAAAATATCGCAAAAGGGTGATTGTTGCTATTTTTAAGCTTATTAAATAAGCGTAAACTTTGAAAAGGATTAATAGCGAGTAAGCGCGATTTTTCATCCAGTTGTTGAGTCAGTTCAGGGAAAATGGCGCTAAGTGTTTTATCTTTAACGCTTAACGTAGCGTGTTCAGCTAAATGCTGTTGCGCAAACTCAAGGGCCGATTGACCATTGTTTGTTAATGCTTCAAACGTAACAAGATTACCATGACAGGTTATTTTTAATGCCGCATCGGTAAGTAATAAGCTTTTTAATTGATGTTTTTTATCAATTTCAGCCGATTCTAATAATAAGTTATTGTCGCTGTTTTGGCTTAACTGGTGAAATATCGCCAGGGGATCGGTCTGATATTTAACGGTTTCTGATAGTGTGGTAACACTGCCAGTTTGCTTATCTATGGTAAGCGTATTCTGATGATTCATATTCTTTCCTAGCTTTTAACGTCTAATTTAAATTAATGGTCAACCTGCATAAATAGGCAATAGCCACCATATAAACCAACTTTTAACGCGCGTAATAATCATGTTTTTTCGCCATAGTACTTTAGCTTTGAGCTAAAAAGTAAAAAGCCCACTCATTATGAAATAAGCAGGCTTTTTGAATTTTTACGTACAAGTAAACATCACAACCCACTTATGCAGATTTATGCCACCAACAATTCATCGAAATAGTTTGTTTTACTTGTATCATTATTGTCTTCATCTCAGTAAAATTGCCTTAGCAATTAATTCCCCTATAGAAGAACCGATTATGACTGTATTGTCAACCTCTGATTTAGCTGATTATTATAGCCTACGGGTCGATTTGCACAGTCATACCAAATGTTCTGATGGAACACTGACGCCGCAAGAGCTTGTTGAACGGGCGGTTAACTTCCAATTGAATGTTTTAGCTATTACCGATCACGATACGCTTAAAGGTTTATCTATAGCTAAAGATTATATTCTAGAAAAAAATCATCCATTAACCATCATCAATGGCATCGAAATATCAACCAGCTGGCATGGTTTTGAAATTCATATTGTTGGCTTAAACATCGATGAAAATAATGAACAATTACAAACGTTAATTGCCAGCCAGCAAGCAGCAAGAGAATTACGTGCCACCACCATGGGTGAAAAACTCACCAAATGTGGCTTCCCTGGCATCTACGAGCAAGCGAAAGAGCTTGCAGGGCAAGGCTCTATAACGCGGGCACACTTTGCTAAAATATTATTGCAAGAAGGCCATGTTGATCATATGCAAAAAGCCTTTGATAAATACATTGGCAAAGGCCAACGCGCGTTTGTAAAGCCAAACTGGTGTTCTATTGAAGAAGCGATTGCCGCGATTCATCACGCCGGTGGTAATGCGGTGATTGCCCATCCGGTTAGATATGACTTATCAACCAAATGGTTACGCCGCTTAGTGGTGCAGTTTAAAGCGGCAAAAGGTGATGGTTTAGAAATAGTATTACCGCAAATGGCTAACGAACAACGAAAATTAATGCTAAGCTTTTGTTTAGAATATGATTTACATGCATCTATGGGCTCAGACTTTCATTATCCAACGCGATGGAGTGATTTAGGTCGTAATTTACGTATGCCCGATCAGGTGAAACCCATTTGGGACCTTTGGCCTAAGGCCGTTAAGTGAGTTACTAAGTGAGCAACAGAGGTATACCTGAGGTATACGTAAGTGAGTAGTAAGCTTAACAACTGTATTAATACTTAAAGTCGTACCTAAAGTAATACTGAAATTAACATCAACATCTTAGTGGAGAAAATTTATGAGTCAGTTTTTTTATGTACACCCAGATAATCCGCAAGGTCGTTTGATGAAGCAAGCGGCGGCCATTATCCAACAAGGTGGTGTTATCGTTTACCCTACCGATTCAGGTTATGCTTTAGGTTGTCATATCGGCGACAAAAAAGCGCTTGAACGTATTTGTAATATCCGAAATATCGATAAAGATCATAATTTCACCTTAGTGTGTCGTGATTTATCTGAATTATCCGAGTATACCCGTGTTGATAACAGCGCCTATCGGTTATTAAAAAGTAATACCCCAGGTCCTTATACCTTTATCTTTAAAGGGTCAAAAGAAGTACCTAAACGGTTATTAAATCCGAAAAGAAAAACCATAGGTATTCGGGTGCCTGATAATGCCATAGTGCAAGCCTTACTGGCTGAACTACAAGAACCTATTATGTCGACAACGCTAATCATGCCGGGTGAAGAACGAGCAGAGTATGACCCTGAGCACATTCGCGATATTTTAGAGCACCAAGTTGATTTAATCATTAATGGCGGGCACTTGGGTGAGCACCCAACCACCGTCATTGATTTTTCTGATGATGAAGTGAAAGTTATTCGAGTCGGTGAAGGCGACCCAAGTCCTTTTGAATAACTACAACTTATTATGGATTAATAACGAGTGAGTCAGCCCGCTAATTCAAAAGAAAAAACTATGCCGCGAGAGATGGTTCAGCAAGTATTACCGCTGGCATTGATCCGTGGTGAAGTGGTGGTTAATAAGCCAAAAGATTTATTTATTCCGCCTGATGCCTTAGAGGTTATTTTAGAGTCATTTGAAGGACCACTTGATTTATTGCTTTACCTTATTCGTAAGCAAAAATTTGATATTCTTGATATGCCTATTGCGCCGATCACTACACAATATATGCAATACATTGAATTAATGAAAGAAATTAAAATGGAATTAGCGGCCGAATACCTAGTAATGGCTGCCATTTTAATGGAAATAAAGTCACGTTTATTATTACCAAAACAAGCGGTAGCTGATGAGGACGAAGACCCACGTGCCGAATTAGTACGGCGTTTGCAAGAATATGAAGTGATCAAAAGTGCCGCGCAACAACTTGATCAAATTCCTCGTCTTGAACGTGATTTTTTTCAAGGGAATGTTGAATTATCTGAAGATTTTCAAGCCGCCGTTTTTCAGGCTGATGTCGACTTAAGTGAACTTGTCAGTGCTTTACAAGGAGTACTTAAACGTACCAAAGCACTCGAACATCATCATATCGAAAAAGAATCTTTATCAACCAGAGAGCGGATGTCATCAATATTAGCGCAGTTAAAGTGTGCTGCAGAAAATAGCTCAGCTTTTGTTGAATTTAGCGCTTTGTTTGCAGTCGTTGAGGGCAGACAAGGTGTTGTGGTAACTTTTTTAGCTATTTTAGAGTTGATCAAAGAAAGTTTGATAGAATGTGTACAAACCACCATTTTTGGTCAATTAAGAGTGCGTTTACCAGTATGACAACGGTTGAAAAAATAAAAATAGCTAAACTTATTGAAGCGGCTTTTTTTGTCAGCGATGGACCTTTGAGTGTTAAGCAAATAAAAACAGAATTATTAGTTAATTATCAGCTAAATCACCAGCAAATTCGTGATGTCATTGGTGAATTGGTGATAAAATATAAAAATTCAGGGGTTAATTTGGTGCAGGTTGCTTCAGGTTACCGATTTGAAACGATTAGTGAGCTTAATGAAGACTTAGCTATTTTTGTTGCTAAGCTCACCAAAGAAAAAGCGCCTAAGTATTCGCGAGCACTTTTAGAAACGCTTGCCCTTATTGCTTATAAACAGCCAATAACCCGCGGCGAAATTGAAGAGATTCGCGGAGTAGCAGTAAGTAGTTATATAATAAAAACATTATTAGAAAGAAACTGGGTGAAAGTGGTTGGTAATAAAGAAGTGCCTGGGCGGCCATCGTTATATGCGACCACAAAAGCATTTTTAGATTATTTTTCATTAACTTCATTAAGCCAGTTACCCGAATTATTGCCTATGGCTGATTTAGGCGCTATAGATAAACCTTTGCAAGCATCGGTTTAGTTATAGCAACAGCACCCGTATTAATAAAAATATACAAACACTATTTATTTTAGAGACAGCAACGTAGCGGAAAACACCGTGAAGTTACTGACGTAAAGAGAGTTAAAGCCATGTCTGAAAAATTACAAAAAGTCCTTGCCCGTGCCGGTAAAGGTTCACGCCGTGAAATGGAAACTTTCATTAGTGCTGGTCGTATCAGTGTTGATGGAAAAACCGCTTTTTTAGGGGACCGCATCGAAGGAAGTGAGCAAATTCGTCTTGATGGTCACATCGTTAAGTTAAAACCTAAAGAAGACGATTTATGTCGTGTCATTATGTACAACAAGCCCGAAGGCGAAATGTGTACCCGGAAAGATCCTGAAGGGCGCCCAACGGTTTTTGATCGTTTACCGCCACTAGAGAATAGTCGCTGGGTTGCTGTTGGTCGATTAGATATTAACACTTCGGGTATGTTGTTATTTACTACTGATGGCGAGCTTGCTAATCGCTTAATGCATCCTTCACAAAAAGTTGAACGTGAATATGCAGTACGTGTTTTTGGAGAAGTTAATGAAGCCATGCTGCAAACATTGCGTGCGGGTGTTAAATTGGAAGATGGACCGGCGAAATTTCAAAAGATCACTTACAAAGGTGGTGAAGGACGTAATCATTGGTTCCATGTGGTACTTTCTGAAGGGCGTAACCGTGAAGTTCGCCGTTTATGGGAAAGCCAAGAAGTTCAAGTCAGCCGTTTAATTCGTGTGCGCTATGGCGATATGGAAATGAAACGACAACTACCTAATGGTGGTTGGACTGAGTTAGCTTTACCTGAAGTCAATTACTACCGTAAATTAGTGGGCTTGCCAGTTGAAACACAAAGCAAAGTAAAAGTGGACGAAAAAGTGATGGATAATGCCAAAAGCCGTCGTATTCGCCGCTCAGTGAAAAAACATCAACAAAGAAGCCAACAAGCAACGCGTCGCCGCCGTTAGTCTTTTGTTGATATTGTTGCATAAGCTGTCATTAATTTTTTAAGGGATAAACTTGAATAAAACTTACGTAGAAGATCATGCCTCATTGGTTGTGCTTTGTCAGAAACTTGCGCAAGCAGACTTTTTGGCAATAGATACCGAATTTGTTCGTACTCGTACCTTGTATCCTAAATTAGGTCTTATTCAAGTGAACGACGGGGAAAACTTAGCGTTAATTGACCCCGTTGCGATAGATGATTTATCACCCTTTTGGCAGCTACTAACCGATGAAAAAATTTGTAAGGTACTACATGCTTGCTCAGAAGACTTAGAAGTTTTTCTGACTGCGGCAAATTGTCGTCCGGTTAACTTAATTGACAGTCAAATAATGATGTCGTTTCTCGGCCATGGTTTATCAATGGGCTATGCCGCAATGGTCAACCATTATCTTGAGATAGAAGTTGATAAGTCAGAGTCTAGAACCGATTGGATGAAGCGTCCTTTAAGTGCTAAACAGCTTGATTATGCGCAAGCAGACGTCGAGTATCTATTTCAACTTTACCCGCGTATTCGTGATGAACTTGAGCAAAAAGGCTGGCTCGATGCTGCGCAGGAAGAAAGTGATTTACTGATAGAGAAAAAATTTACGCCTATCGATGAAAGTAAATTATATCGTAATATCAAGTTAAGCTGGAAACTCAGCGCCAAGCAACTGTACATCTTGCAACACTTAGCCAGTTGGCGTTTTCAGCAAGCGAAGAGTCGTGATATGCCGATAGGCTTTATTGCTAAAGATCACACCTTATTTGCTTTAGCGGTTCATAACCCTGATAACGTTGCGGTTATGGCCAACCTTGAAGGCGTCGAAATGCTTGATGTTCGCCACAAGGGCAAAACAATGTTGATGGTCTTAAAAAAGGCTGAGCAAGAAGATTGTGGTCAATACCCCGAGAAAATTTTTCGTCTTGATGAATACCCAGGTTATAAGCAAATCTTTAAGAAAGTGAAAAACTTTGTTGCTGAACAAGCGTTAAACGCTGAACTTACCGCTGAAAATTTAGCTTCGAAAAAACAAATCAATCAATTTTTGTCATGGCATTTTAAATTACATAATGCGCCCGAGTATAGTGAATCAATTGATATATTGTCGGGCTGGCGTAAAACCTTGTTCGGTGAGCAATTAAATTTATTCGCCAAAAATGATTTTAAATAAACTGTCTATTAGGCATTTTAAAACACTACAACTAAAAACATAGGTCTTCTTAATGCTGTGTACCATTTATAAAAGTACTAAAAAAGCGCAAACATATCTTTTTGTTAAACAACGTAATGATTTCTCATCAGTACCGGCACCCTTGATGTCGATTTTTGGTACGCCAACACTTGTTACTGTGATGAATCTAGCAAAAAAAGAAAAGCTGGCACTAGCAGACATTGAAAAAGTAAAAGCAAATTTAAATGAGCAAGGCTTTTACTTACAGCTTCCACCCCCCGTAGAAAACTTACTTGACCAACATAAAACGGAAATGAAAATAAAAAATAACAATGATGATTAAGGAGTGTTGCATGTTGTTTTACTTTGATATTAAAAAATATAGTGTGCTACTGAGTTGTTGTATTTTGCTTTGTTTAACTAGCTCTGCTCAAGCGGCAAAAAAAAATCTAAGTGCAGCGGGTTTTGAAATATATGTTACCGCACTCAAAGTAGAAGCGTTGGGCAAGGGCTATGACACGGCACTTGTTAATAACGCCTTTTCAAAGGTCAAATTTCATCAGCGTGCGGTAAAAGCCGATCGTTCTCAGCCAGAAACTGTTGAAACTTTAGATACTTATTTACCAAAACGTGTTCCTGACTGGAAAGTTAATAAAGCGCGTGCATTGTATAAAGAACATTTACCCTTACTGACAAAAATCGGTAAAGAATATAACGTTCAACCTCGTTTTATCGTGGCGTTATGGGGGTTAGAAACAAACTTCGGTAAAATCATGGGTAATTATAATGTTATTTCGGCATTGACCACGCTTGCGTATGAAGGCCGCCGTGAAGTGTTTTTTAAGAAACAACTTTGGGCTGCGTTAACTATTGTTCAACAGGGACATATCAGTGTTAAACAGATGAAAGGCTCTTGGGCGGGTGCTATGGGGCAAAATCAGTTTATGCCAACCTCGTTTGTTGCTTTTGCGGTCGACGGAGATGGCGATGGCAAGAAAGATATCTGGGGCAATTTAGACGATGTGTTTTCGTCTATGGCTAACTATCTTAAAAAAGAAGGTTGGAGCGACGAATTAACTTGGGGTAGACAGGTTAAATTACCAGCAGATTTCGATAAGTCGTTGGCTATCCCTAAAAATACGGGTAGTCGAGCAAACTGGTTAAAAGCTTGGGAAAAAACAGAAAAAACCTTAGCACAGTGGCAAGCTTTAGGTGTTAGGCGTGCCGATGGTACTCACTTACCTAAAGTCGACATTAAGGCTGCACTAGTATTTCCTGATGACGAGAATGGCCGTGTTTATTTAGCTTATAATAATTATAAGAGTCTAATGCATTGGAATCTATCTTATTATTTTGTTAGCTCGGTCGGTCATTTATCAGACAGAATAAAATTTCCACCTATTCAGTAAAATTCATTCGATTCACCAGAGAAAATAAAAGAGAAGATATTTATGAGCGAACAAGCTCCTTTTTGGCAAACCAAAAAATTAGAAGAAATGAGTCGACCTGAGTGGGAGTCTCTTTGCGATGGTTGTGCTAAATGCTGTCTAAACAAGTTTATTGATGATGATGAAACAACCCAGGAAACTGAGTTACTGCCAACCACTTATATCAACGAAGGTGAGCAGATTCATTACACCAATATTGCTTGCCATTTACTGAATGAAAAAAGTTGTCAATGTTCAAAATACGAACAACGTACCACTTTAGTGCCTGATTGTGTGCGCTTAACACAAGAAAATTTAGACGGTGTTTTTTTCATGCCGCCTAGTTGTACCTATCGTCGTCTAAAAGAGGGACGTGGCATGCCTTCGTGGCATCCACTGCTTAACAACGGCAAAAAGACAGCCATGCATAAAGCGGGGATGTCGGTTCGAGGAAAAATAGTTAAAGATGATGATGTTGCGATAGAATATTTTGAAGATTTCATTGTTTCATGGCCGCTAAATGATATCGATTAATTTTATGCTTTGCTTTCCTCTATCTAAAAGGTAAGTGCAAAGAGTGATAGCAACAAGGATTGACGGCTAACGCTTAATTGAGTCGTGACTCGTTGCCCATGGTTCCAACGCTAATTCTAATTCTAATAAAGTGAAATATAGATGATCATTGATGGTAAGCAGGCAGCTGCTGATTTACGAAAAACACTAACGCTTCAAGTCGCCCACCTTAAAAAAGATAAGGGAATTGTACCAGGCTTAACTGTGGTACTCGTTGGGGAAGACCCAGCAAGTGAAGTTTACGTGCGTAATAAAATAAAGCAGACACGTGATGTCGGCATGATTTCTAACGAAATTAAATTGCCTCATGACACTAGCCAAATACAATTATTAGCCGAGCTGCAACAGTTAAATAGTGATGATGCGGTGCACGGTATTTTAGTACAATTACCCTTGCCAAAACACATTGATGAAAGCGTTATTATTGCGGCTATTGCTCCACATAAAGATGTTGATGGTTTTCATGCGATGAACTCGGGGCGCTTGTTAAATGGCGAGCCAGGCGCATTAGTACCTTGTACGCCGCAAGGCTGCATTATATTGGCTAAACAACATTTAGGCGAAGACTTATCAGGATTGCATGCGGTTGTCATTGGTCGCTCTAATATCGTTGGTAAGCCTGTTGCTTTGTTACTTCTACAAGAAAATTGCACAGTAACCATTGCTCATTCCCGCACTAAAAACCTCGCAGGTATTTGTCAGCAAGCCGATATTTTAATTGCGGCGGTTGGCCGAGCTAATTTTGTTCAAGCCAGTTGGGTAAAACCAGGCGCAACTGTTATTGATGTCGGTATTAACCATATAGAAGATGAGAACGGCAAAGCTAAACTCGTTGGTGATGTCGACTTTGCTAATGTTGCACCGGTTTGTGGTGCGATAACACCGGTACCGGGTGGCGTTGGCCCAATGACCATTGCCTGCTTATTGAAAAACACCCTTATAGCCGCAAGCACTAATGGTTAATTTTTTATAAAATAAGCGGCTTACAAGTGAAAGCTAATAAATTTCTTTTAGCTTTCTTTACTCTTAGAAATCTTCCTAGCAGTGGCTCAGGTAATTGTTGTTCAGATATTTTTTCAAAGCCATTTTGCAGATAAAAGTGATTTAGCGTTTCATCAGCAAAACAGAAGATTTCTTGGTGTTGATGTTGAGTGAAGGCAGAGGTTAATAGCTGTGAGGCTAACGTTTGTTGTCGAAAGGCCCGTTCAATAACCAATGCATGTAAAAACGATTGTTGGCTATTTTCTGGCAGCGTTGAAATTATAACCGCGCCAATAATCTCTGATGAGCACTTAAGCAAGTAAGCGTTGTCTAAACCCATTAGGCCTGCGCTGTAACTTTGCTGTTTATAAAAACGCATCAGTGATTTTTTATCACTTTTAGTTGCGAGAGAAAAAGTCGTTTTCATTATCTGTCTTTTGATGATTGGCTGCTCATTATAAAACAAAAAACCAAGCAGGTTGCTTGGTTTTTAAACTTCAGTGTTCGTTATATCCTAAGCGCTTTTTCACCACGGGCAATACCGACACAGCCAGAACGCACCGATTCAATTATCTCTGTTTCATTGGCGAGTGTCGTGATAAAAGCATTAAGCTTTTCAGCATCGCCGGTTAATTGAATGGTATAAACTTGCTTACCAATATCGATAATTGAACCCCTGAAAATATCGGTAATACGCTTAACTTCAGTGCGTGATTTATCATTCATCGCCAAAACTTTGATCAGCAGTAGTTCACGTTCAACATGGCTACGCTCGGTTAAGTCGGTAATTTTGATGACATCAATGAGTTTATTAACTTGTTTGACGATCTGCTCTAGTACTCTATCGTCGCCTCGTGTTGCTATAGTAATACGCGACAAACTTGGATCTTCAGTGGGAGCCACTGTCAAACTTTCAATATTAAAGGCTCGTTGAGAAAATAAGCCAACAATACGTGATAAAGAGCCCGGTTCGTTTTCTAATAAAACAGCTAAAATTCTGCGCATTATGCTTTTACTCCTTTTTTTATCCACATATCATCAATTGCGCCCAATCTTATCTGCATTGGGTAAACATGTTCGTTTTCGTCAACTAATACATCTACAAAAACTAAACGATTTTTAATTGCAAAGGCTTCGGTTAGCTTATCTTCTAATTCATCTAAATGGTTTATCTGCATACCTACATGACCATATGATTCAGCAAGTTTTACAAAGTCAGGAAGCGACTCCATATAGGAAGATGAATGACGACCGCCATAAACCATATCCTGCCATTGGCGAACCATGCCTAATGATCGGTTGTTTAATGAAATAATAACCACAGGTAAGTTGTACTGTAGGCAAGTTGAAAGCTCTTGAATATTCATTTGAATAGAGCCATCACCCGTTATGCAAATAACATGACTTTCAGGGAAGGCTAATTTAACCCCCATAGCAGCAGGTAAGCCAAAGCCCATTGTGCCTAGACCACCAGAGTTTATCCATTGACGAGGTTTAGCAAACGGGTAGTATTGTGCGGCAAACATCTGATGTTGACCGACATCGGAGCAAACATATGCTTCACCTTGGGTAATTTTATACATAGCTTCGATAACACGCTGGGGTTTTATTTGGTCTCCTTCTTGGACATAAGCTACGCGGTTAATGTCGCGCCAGTTATTAACTTCTTGCCACCACTGCATTCTTTCTTCTTTATTAGGCTCGAAGTCTGTTGCCGCTAATTCATCTAATAACTGTTGTAACACGACCTCAAGTTGGCCAACAACCGGGATATGAGCATTAATGGTTTTCGAAATAGAAGTCGGATCAATATCAACATGAATTATCTTGGCATCGGGACAAAATTTCTTAACATTATTTGTGACACGATCATCAAAGCGAGCACCAAGTGCAAGAATGACATCAGCATTTGCCATCGTTTTGTTGGCTTCAACTGAACCATGCATGCCTAACATACCAATATAGTTTTTATGAGTGCCTGAAATGCCACCTAAACCCATTAAGGTATTGGTAATTGGGGCATCTAACTTTTCAACAAGTTTTGTTAACAAGCCTGATGCATTGGCGATAATGACACCACCCCCCGAATAAACAACCAGCTTTTTAGCTGTAGTCATCGCTTTAACGGCTTTTCTTATTTGTTTAGGGTGACCCTTAATGCTTGGATTGTATGAACGCATCTTAACATCAGTTTCAATATGAAATTCGCCCATGCTGGTTGGCATTAATAAGTCTTTGGGCAGCTCAATAACCACAGGTCCTGGTCTTCCAGTGCTGGCAATATAAAAAGCTTTAGCAATAATATTAGGGATATCTTCAACCACCCGACAGTTAAAACTGTGCTTAACGATGGGACGAGAGCAGCCAACGATATCAGTTTCTTGGAAGGCATCATCGCCAATAAGTGTGGTGGGTACTTGTCCTGAAAGCACCACCATAGGAATTGAATCCATGTAAGCGGTCGCAATACCCGTTATACAGTTTGTTGCCCCAGGACCTGATGTGGCAAGCACGACACCTACCTCGCCGGTGGCCCGAGCAAACCCATCAGCCATATGGGTTGCCGCTTGTTCATGACGTACTAAGATATGCTCAACGTCTGTTTGCTGAAATAAGGCATCGTAAATATCTAAAACAGTACCACCGGGGTAGCCGAAAATGTACTTCACGTCGAGTGCCGCTAATGCTTTTACTACCATCTGTGCACCAGTGAATTGCTTCTTTGTCATGAGCTTGCCTTCTATAAAGTATGGTTAAACTAAGTTTCAACAATAAAAAAACCCTCGGTCTTGTGCAGAGCGAGGGTTTATTGTATTTGTTATTTAATAACTTTTCTTACACACAACACCAACTCCGCAATGGTTTAATAACCACGACGACAGAGAGGAGTGTAATGAGTAAAAATGTAACATTCATTGTAAATTGAATCCGAAGAAAAGTTATTTATGCCTCTATTTTTAAGATGTTTTGCTCTATCTGTCAATAAATTATTACGATTTAAATGAATATACTCATAACATTTTAATTCTATCTTAATGATTTAGGTATAAGTCCATGCTAGCAACGTTGCTTTTTTATCATTAATTAGCGGTGTTTGGCCTGCAACGATTTAATTTTATGAGTATCTAAATAAGCTAAATAAAGATCGAAACAAATGGGGCAGTAAGTTTTTATTAATAAAGTACCAGAGACACTCTAAATAAAGTTGGAACCTGACTTCAACTGGCATAAGTGAACCTTAATAATCATTCGAAACACATCCTGAAATGACGGTGTTAACGTCTTCTGCGTGTGCATTGTTTGCGTTAGCAACTGGTTGTTTTTTAGGCCTACTGATAGTAAATTGCTGACATTAGTTTATGAGCTACTAACAGCAAATCAGAGCCTATTGCAGTCGATAGAGTTTTACATTTAGCCTACAATGCTTGGCACAAATTCTTTATCTGTAATAAATTGGTTTCTTCCGTTATTTTTAGCTGTATAAAGGTGCTCGTCAGCTCGTTTAAGTGCTGATTTAAACAACTCATTTTGGTTAACTTTGGTGTAGCCGATACTGACAGTAACCTTTTTATTTTCCCCTAAAAATGAAAATTTTTGTAATTCTATAGAAGCTTGAAGACGCTTTGCTAACCTGTGCATACCAACTTTATCTGTACCGGGAACTATAACTGCAAACTCTTCTCCACCTATACGACCCAATGTATCCTGCTTACGTAGGCAATCATTCATTGCTTTTGAAATGACTTTCAACACTTCATCACCAGCATCATGGCCATAGTTGTCATTAATGGATTTAAAATTATCAAGGTCTAGCATCATTAAACCTAGCTCGTAAGACAAACGTCTAGCTCGACCCAGCTCTTCATCAGCTTGCTTAAAAAAAGCATTTCGATTGGCGATACCAGTTAAATGGTCGGTGAATGCTAGTTTTTCAAGTTCGCTTTTAGATTTTTCTAATTCTTCAGTTCGTTGAGCAACTATATTTTCTAGTGAACTTGCATGTTGATATATTTGTTTTCCCATTTCATTAACAGATATTTTTAAGTTATCTAATTCATTATTCTTTTTGCTCTTAGGATTGATTTTTAAGGGAGTGAATGGGGATGTTGGATCATAAAGAGCAAACCAATTAGATATTTCTTGTATGTGCCTAATTACTAACTGATGAATAAAAAGTAAGATAAACAACGATACAATAAAAGTTTTAATTCCTTGAGAAAAGACGATAAGAAAAAGTTTATCTACAACTTTATTTTCTGCAATTGACAAATTTGCAACTAATTCAAGTAAAATAGGATTTCCAAAATTATTATACCCATCGGAGATGATTAAACCAAAACCAAATGTTTCACTATTTATCGGGTGCTCACCTGATTCCATTTTTATGGCATTTTCCACACCATCTATCTTTGTCTTGATTCTTGCTCTAGAAATACTTTCAAAATTTACGATGCTATCTAAGGTTTCTTGAAGAGCAGGATCATTAAAATCATATATTTGTAAATTTAATACATCTTTATATGAGTGAGCCACTTCTTCAATGTTAATATCAAGTATTCTTTTTTCATATTCATACTCGATAATTAATTGTATGGATATTGATATGACAGAACATATTCCACTAATTAATAAAATACGATATAGAAGGTCTTTGGATAATTTGCCTTTTAAAAAACTAGAGGTAATTGCCAATCTCCTAAAAAAATGAAAACTAATGGATTTATAATTACATTATGTATTTAAAAAAGCTAGTACAAATTAGACTCAATAAAGTTATGTGTATTAACAATTATAATGTGTTTTTTATGCAAAAGTTACTATGCCACCCATGATAATGCTACACAATAATAATGCTCTGAAACGCTGCTATCCATTGGTCAACAACAAGGCATGTACTTCATCTTATAAGCCTTTGCATATCGATTTTCATAGATGTTGATTAAATGAGTGAAATTATTATGCCAGCCATGATAATTCTACGCAGTAATAATGCTCTGAAAAACAGCTATCCATTGGTCAGCAACAATGCATTTACTTCATATTATAAGCCTTTGCATATCGATTTTTATAGATGTTGATTAAATGAGTGAATTTCAGGCAAGCTTTACTTCTCCCCCAAGGTAGCTGTATTTTTCTTGCTGTTTTTGAATGTAGCTATGTTTACGCGCTATTCAAACAAGCTTGGGCATTTGCTTTACCGTGTGCGCGCTTTAACCCCACGTGCTCAGTAAATTCACACAAATGCTCTGCGGTGCCGACTGCGCCAGTGAATATACCTTC